>JAIWAJ010000033.1:0-10387 GCA_048634435.1 Methanosarcinales archaeon | reverse complement strand
GCCCTGCGGCATATTTGCGTCGCAAGAAAATATGCATCTGCCTGGTTGTAATTGTCATCGTCAACTGTGTCAATAGAAAGCGCTTCCTCTACATTCTCCAGCGCCAGTTCCAGCTCGTTGAGGTTCGCGAACCTTTTTGCGCTCCTGAAAAGTTCAAGAGCGCTCTTATTCTTATCGAGCTGTTGGCCACGGACGCATGTGGGTGTTTCGCGCTTCTTTTTAGTTTGCTTTGCCTTATTAGCCTTATTATTCCTGTTATTCTTGTCTTTATTGTCTTTCATTGATAAATTTATGATTGTTGGTGTATATATATCTTATTGAGCGCAGGGAATGTCTGGGATATTTTAATGATATTTCGCGGCTGAATCATGCAGGGTTTGAGTGCACTGTGCTGTTTGCCTTTGCAATGGCAACTGATTGATAGCAATAATCTTTAATTTCATCATCATGAATTTCTTTGCAGATTGAAATATCCGCTTTCAACTCAGCAACTGAGACATAGCACCAATTTTCATATTTTTTATCGTGGTACTGAATTTTCTTACATAGTGTAAAATCCTTTTTGGCTTTTGCAACTCCAGAATAGCATGAATCTCTCGCGTTATGAGAATCAACACGAATCGGGAGACTATCACATATTAAAGGATCTTCCTTTGCTTCGGCGACTACCCAATAGCAGAAGTCTCTACCACCCCCACTCTGAATTCTGTCGCATATCGAGATATCTTTTCTGGCTTCGGCAACACCTCTATAACAAGACTCTTTGATATGATTATCTGTGATTTTCTCGCATATTAAGAGGTCCTTTTTGGCTACTGCAACATCTGAGTAACAACGTTCTCTTTCATTAGTATCACCCTGAATCTTTTCGCATATTGAAACATCTTTCTTGACCACGGCAACACCAGAATAACATTGATCCTTATAGATTTCGCCACATAGAGATATGTCTCCTTTAGCTATGGCAGTCCATTTTTTCTCAAGGTCAACATAGTCATTGCAATCGGATTTTGTGTATCTCATGTCAGCATGATGATCGTCGGTTTCATTTTCCGAGATAAAATTGCATATCGAATTATCCTGTTTTGCTACAGCAACTAAGTAATAGCATTCTTTTTTAATAAAATCATATTTGATTTTTTCGCATAGTGAGAGGTCTTTTTTGGCTTCTGCGACAGCAGCGTAACATTCATCTTTGGCTTCCAGATGTAGATGCTCATGGTGTATCTTTTCGCATAATGATGCATCTTTTTTGACTACGGCAATATCTGTATAGCACTTGCCCCTCATACCCCGATAGCTGGTTTGAATTTTTTCGCATATTGAGTGGTCTTCTTTGGCTAGGCCAATCTTTGCATAGCACTCATATTTACTCTTTTTGTTCTGTATCTTGTTGCATATTGAAATGTCTTTTTTGTTCAGGGGAATAACGTCAATAATACTTAAATAGCACCAGTCTTTTCTAGTATCGTCCTGTATTTTTTCGCATAATGAAAGATCTTCTCTGAGTTTGCCGATCTCTTCATAGCACATGGGTTTTAGTTCAGTGTCCTGTATTTTGTTGCAGATTGAAAGAGGATCGTTGCTTGCTCCTATGCATCCGCTGCTCGCTAAAATCAGAAAGAGCAAAATAATGACTAAATGTGTTCTCATAATCATAAAATATGTGTCATCCTTATATAAAAATCTATGTTGTACAAGAAACATTATGCAGATAGAATATGGTGGCGCGAGGGTGGAGACGTGTGAGCACGTATATGAGCCTGCTGAGGATACTTTCCTCTTGCTTGCGGCGCTTGAATCACAAAACTTGAAAGAAGCAGATCATGTGCTTGAAATCGGCACTGGTACAGGCATTATTGCAATTCACGCAGCAAAGACAGCAAAGCATGTTGTGGCAGTGGACATAAACCACTATGCTGTCGAGTGCGCCAGAAAAAATGCGCAGCGAAACAGGATAGAGAATATAGAAATTATAGAAAGTGACTTGTTCCAGAAGATAAGTGGCAAGTATGATGTGATTATTTTCAATCCGCCGTACCTGCCGACCGGGAAGGACGATAAAGTGGATGATGCTGTTGGGTACGCATGGGACGGGGGGAGAAGCGGGCGCAAGGTGACAGACAGATTTCTCAAACAGGCTCCTTCTTACCTCACAAAGACAGGAAAAATAATAATTCTTGACTCAAGCAAATCAAAATATCAAAAAACGATATGCGCATTGGAAAGTAGCGGATTTTCTGCAAAAATAGTTAAGCAGCTTAACTTGTTTTTCGAAGAACTTGTTGTAATTATGGCAGAAAGACAAAAGCAATTATATAAACTAGAAAAACAAAAAAGACATTTATGAAGAAGTTGTTGGCAGTTATAGTGATAACCTTGACGGCGCTCATGCTGATGTCGCAGGCACATGGCCTTGAACTTATTGAGTCGCAAAGATTCTATCCTAAGTATGTCACAGTCGGCGATGATTTCACAATATGCGTCCAGATAAAGGATAATACCTGCCAGGAAAATACAATAGAGGCTACGTACATATACGATATGATTGAAGGAGACCTTTTTCCCCTTCAGCAATACATTGAAAAATATCACTTCAATGCAGATGATCTGGAAGACACTTCTGTTTGGTGCGGCAAAGCTGTCGGTAAAGAGGAACAGAGAGTAGATATAAGATTCCAGTGCCGCGATCATCTTGATCAGTTCCATATGGATACGAACAATGACGATATTTCTTATGGCTATATACATGTCAACCTGACATCCAAATTTGAGAATGAGCGCCTTTTCGGGAAGCATGTGGGCGAGATACTGGAACTGGAAGCATATCTACAGGATTCAGATGATATGGATATTTACTATAGTGTTTATAATGTTACTAAAGGAATAGTTCCATTCATTGCAGAAGAAAAAATGCAAAAAATAGAAGGGCAATACAAGGCAAATTTAACAATACCATATGATTCACCGTACGGCTTCATTGAATTCAGGACAGATTACCTCTACTACTGGAAGTTTGGAGGAAAGTTTATCCCATACGCAGCAATACCTTACAAATCAGAAATCAGTGTCGATGGAAATACGACAATGGGCAGCACTATAGATTTAGCTTTTGGTATTGCTGTCGAGTATGGTAAAATAAATAGCGTGAGTACTGAAATAACCCTTCCAAACTGGACCGTGCAGAAGATATATCTTGACCATGTGAACACAAGCGCAAGCTACACAATACCGATGCTTCCTGGAAACTACACAATAGAGTCAATAGTGGACCACACGACACTTGATGGCAGAAAGACCATAAAGAACTTCTACGTCAAGCCATATGAACTGGACATAGACAGTGGCATAAAAGTGTACGAGCAGGGAGACACAATCACAATAAAAGTCGGGGTTATTGACTCAAACAACACGGCTGTGAACCTGACTGACGTTCTAGTTTACATCCAACGAGGCTATTTTTACTTTAAACGTTATGACGATGAAGATATGAGTCTTGAGAACAGGTACTATAAGCTAACACACAAGATTGAGGAAAACGATACCACAGGTGAATATATAGTCTACGTAGGAGCAAGGGACGAATACGGTCTCGAATACTATGGAAACAAGTCATTTACAGTCAACAAAAGAACGAGAAAAATAGAATTTACATTAACTCCTCCTACATATAACAAGGAAATAGAGTCAATGAATGAGACATCATACAGATTCACAATAAAGAACACAGGAACTCTCATAATGAACAAAATAAACATAAATATCGAGTCCCTGGAACAGGACCAATACATAGAAGTCAAGAGAGACAATCTTACAGAACCTCTCAAGCCGGGGAACTCAACAACATTCAGGGTAATAATACGACCTGACGAAGATATGGAAAATAAATTGTACCGCAAAAATATATCAGTGACATCAGGAAAGACAACTGAAAAAATCACAGTTGTGCTTGATGTTTCCCTGACTGCAGAAATGATGATATTAAACAAGACAATAGTGACAGAAGTCCTGAAAAATAAAGAACATAAGATACGCATTACGATTGAAAACGCAGGGACCCGATCCCTTACAGGCATCACTGCCAGCCTGACAGGAAGTCTCAAGGAATATGTAAATGAGATTACACCACCACAGGAAATAGTACCGAATAGCCGTGGATATATTATCATATCATTCAAGCCAATCGAGAATGAGAACTCATATAATGCTGAAGTTGAAATGGGGGGCGATAATGTTACGTCTGCGAAAGCAGAAATCAAGTTGGATGTAGTTGAAGATTTCGGAAGCGATATTGATACTGTCGATAATAAGCGAATAATTCTGGTTGGCCGCTTGGAAAAACTAACAAATACCGGTGCAACCGGCACCGGTATCGTAGATCAGGATTTAACAGATTTACAGGTTGATATAAGCGATATGAGAAGCATGTACCTCAACGGCCAATACTCTGAAGCGAAATCCATGTTAGCAAGTATACAAAGTAAGGCAGATGGAATTGATGAGGAACTCACAGAACTAGAGTCCAGTGAAACAAAGTGTGGGAATGGAATATGCGATAGTGATGAAGACTACTTCACTTGTCCTGCTGATTGCGGCGAGTCGGAGGAAGGCTGCGATTATGATGGTGAATGCGACTGGGATACTGAGGACTGCGATTGCGAGGATTGTGAGGATGAAGATGACTGTATTGAAAACGGTGGGGGCGGGAGCCCGATCCTCATAATTCTGGTCATCATTATTGTTGTGATTATTGTGGCTGTGGTTGCGACTTCTGTTGTTCCTGATGATGATGGCCAGGATTCATATGCAATAAAAAATAAGTAATACTTAAAATATTCACACATCTTATTCTTAAGTAAGTGGGATGTTATGACTTCAGCAGACGAAGAGATAAAGGAAATTGAAGAAGAACTGGATAAGACGCCAAGAAACAAGGGTACTGAGCATCATATAGGCAAGCTTAAGGCCAAGCTCGCAAAGTTGAGGGAAGAGAAAGAAAAAATCGTCTCAAAGAAGTCCGGCATATCTGCTCACGGCTATTCTGTCAGGAAAACCGGGCATGCCACTGTCATCCTTGTCGGGTACCCGTCTGTTGGCAAATCAACCATATTGAACGGTCTTACCAACGCCAAGTCGAAAATCGGCTATTATGATTTTACGACACTTGAGGTGATACCCGGAGTAATGGAGTACAATGGTGCGAGAATACAGATACTTGATATTCCGGGAATAGTCAAGGATGCTTCAAGCGGCAAGGGGAGAGGCAGGGAGATACTTTCTGTTGCAAGATGCGCTGATTTGATATTGATTGTTGCTGATGCTTCAAATATCGCATGTATTGACGGCATTAAAAAAGATCTTACAAAATCAGGGTTCAGGATGAATGAATCCCGGCCCGACGTTGACATTGTAAAGAAAGATCGCGGCGGAATAGTCATCAACAGTGCGGTGCGCCAGACTAAAATGAATACTAATTTTATCAAATCGATTTTGAATGAGTTTTCGATACATAATGCGGAGATTACGCTGAGAGAGAACATAACGCCTGAGCGGCTGATTGACAGCATAGCGAAAAACAGGATGTATGTCCCGATGTTTGTTTTGATAAACAAGATCGACATATTCAGGGGCGATACCAGGGAACTGGGGAGAATGATCAAAGATGACTGCATATTTGTATCTGCCGCGAAGAATATGAATATGGATGTGCTTCGCGAAAAGATGTTCAGCTATCTTAAATTCGTGCGCATCTATCTAAAGCAGCCGGGAAAGGAGCCGGACATGAAGGAACCGATGATAGTAAGAGGAACTTATTCTGTGATGAAACTCTCTGAAAAAATTCATAGAGAGATGGCGAAGAACCTGAAGTTTGCAAGAATATGGGGCCCGTCTTCCAGGTTCGACGGGCAAAAAGTGGGACCCGGCCATGTCCTTAAGGATCGAGATATTGTTGAGATGAATTTTGAAAGGTAGTTTTGTGTTTGCGTACAGCAAACATAACTGAAATGATTGCTTTCATCCAAAGCTTTAAAAAGAAATGTGCAGTAATTCAATAAGTGCCTGGAAATTCCGGGCAGAAAATTAGGAGTAAGATAAAAATGGATGGAAAAGTTAAGTGGTTTAACAGAAAAAAAGGATTCGGATTTGTCGAAGGTGATGATGGAACAGATTATTTCGTACATCATTCTGCCCTTCCGGACGGAACATTCCTAGATGAAAACGATCTTGTGTCTTTTGAACCTGTTCAGACTGAGCGTGGAAAGCAGGCCCAGAGTGTTACTTTGAAAAAATAAAATGATTTTTTCTTTTGGATTTGTGCACATTTTTGAGTATGGCTAGCGGTAGAAATAGCTAAGGCTATACCTAAGGCAAATGATAAATTACATGTTGCTGTTTTTGTGATTTTTGCAAAAAATAACTAAAACGACATCAGTAGTCCTATTTAGCCATGACTTATACAACTGTACCCCAAAAGCTAAATCAGACGATACATATAAATATTTTTGCATATAATATACTACTTGGTATTATTTATGTACGCTTTGAATGTATCTGTGAAATCTATGAAAAAAGTTACATTTAGAGTGAGCCATGCCCTGATTACAAACCCTGGATGCGAATATTAATCGGGGATGATTCTATAAAAAATACCGACCAAAAAGATGACCCATAAATTCTTTCTATAAATAATGTATATTTTATTTAGCCCTGCTTTTTTTGAGCTCAGCGTCTGGTATATAGTCGCTTACAGTCCATCTGGGTTCAGGTTTTCCAGAACCGTGCAGGGCTATATGTTCCTGTGCTTTTTGGGATTTACCTGCATTCCCTGTTGATATATTTACCGGAGGCTGATGAAAATGAATAAGCGTGTTTCAAGAGACAATACAGAAGAATTTGATTTCGATTATTATTACATAAAGATGATGTGATATTGTGCATCGTATGCTTGCGTCTGCTAGCAGGAAGATAGTATCTGTTAGTTTTACTGATACCCATAATATTATCTTCTAATTCTCACCAGGTTTTTCAAAAACGATAACAAAACTTATAAAGTTTTTATTGTAGCATAGATAATATTACAATAAAAAGCTTGAAAATTCCACCAATTGCGAACAAATTTTCATGATTTTTATTGCAGCATAGATAATATTACAATAAAAAGCTTGAAAATTCCACCAATTGCAAACAAATTTTCATGATTTTTATAAAAATAATCATCAGTTTGTAACTGGTCCGGTGGCTCAGGCGGTTAGAGCACCACGCTGATAACAATATTCTGGGAGTCTTTTCAGAACATGTCTGGTACGTGGGGGTCGTGAGTTCAAATCTCACCCGGACCATTGATTATCTGTATAGGAAAGATAAGAAAAGCAGGAAATAATTTTCAGGAGGAATTTAAATGAACCCGGAGATTCAGTTTGTATTGAGTGGTGGAATTGCAGGGTTATTGTTTGCAGTTTACCTGACATACAGTGTATTGAAAAAAGATGCAGGCACAGAAAAGATGAGAGAGATATCTCTTGCAATCCGCGAGGGGGCAATGGCGTTCCTGCACAGGGAGTATAAGACCATTGCAGTGTTCACTTTAATAATCACAGCTATCCTTGCAGTTGCAATAAGAGATAGTTATGCGACTGCATCAGGATTTCTTTTTGGAGCGATATTATCTGCTCTTGCAGGCTATATCGGCATGAATGTATCGATACGATCGAACGTCAGAGTAGCACATGCAGCTAAAGACGGCATTAATAATGCACTCAAAATCGCGGTTCGCGGCGGTGCTGTTACCGGCATGGCTGTTGCAGGGCTTGCGCTTCTCGGCGTGACTGCTTTTTATGTTAAATTCCACGACCCGCTTGCGATTGTCGGTTTCGGTTTCGGTGCGTCGCTCATCAGCCTGTTTGCGCGCGTTGGCGGCGGCATATATACCAAAGCTGCGGACGTGGGCGCTGACCTTGTCGGAAAAGTCGAGGCAGGCATACCTGAAGATGACCCGAGAAACCCGGCAGTCATTGCTGATAATGTAGGTGATAATGTAGGTGACTGCGCAGGCATGGGTGCGGATCTTTTCGAGACTTATGCGATTACTGCCATTGGTGCGATGCTGCTTGGCCATCTGCTGTTTACAAGTGAGAATTATGTCATCTACCCATTGCTGCTTGGCTCAGTTGCGATTCTTGCATCGATTCTCGGCACGTTTGTCGTGAAGGCAAAAAAGAATATCATGGGTGCGCTCTACAGGGGCGTCATAACGACTGCTGTATTGTCTGCTATCGGGTTTTATTTTGTGACTGAGAGGTATCTGGCGCCTTTGAGTGAAGTAAGTTCAATGAACATTTATTATACTACGCTTATCGGACTTGCACTTGGAATAACATTGTTTGCCATAACTGAGTATTATACGTCAACAAGATATAAGCCTGTGAAGTCAATTGCTGAGGCGTCTCTCAGCGGGTCTGCTGTGAACATCATTACAGGCCTTGCCGTTGGTCTTGAAAGTACGGCGGTCCCGATAATCTTAATATCGGCTGCCATACTTGGCTCCTTCCAGCTTGCAGGTCTTTACGGCATAGCAATAGCTGCAATGGCTATGATATCGCTTACTGCCATAATTATTGCACTGGACTCTTATGGGCCTATTACAGACAATGCAGGCGGCATTGCTGAGATGGCAAAATTACCTGAGAAGACAAGAAAAATTACAGATGCTCTTGATGCTGTCGGCAACACAACGAAAGCAGTGACAAAATCATTTGCAATCGGTTCTGCCGCACTTGCCGCACTTACTCTCTTCGCTGCATTTGTGCAGGAGATTGCAGATAAAAGAGCGGAAATCGGGATTACAGAGAAGTTGGTGTTTGCTCTGGATGATCCGTTTGTGCTTACCGGCCTTTTGATTGGGTCTATGATACCGTTCCTGTTCAGTTCATGGTGCATGCGCGCTGTAGGCAGGGCCGGGTTCAAGGTTGTTGAAGAGGTCAGGCGCCAGTTCAGGGAAATCAAAGGCATCATGACCTACAAGGCAAAGCCTGATTATGCGCGATGCGTGGATATCGTAACTGTCGCTGCACTCAAAGAGATGAGAAATCCTGCGCTTCTTGCAGTGATTGCGCCTCTTGCAGTTGGCTTTTTGCTTGGCCCTAAAGCTCTTGGCGGGCTTTTGCTTGGCTCAATACTTTCAGGAGTGCTTATCGCAATCCAGATGGCAAACGGCGGTGGAGCATGGGACAATGCCAAGAAGTACATTGAAGACGGCAATTTTGGCGGCAAGAATTCAGACGCACACAAGGCAGCAATCGTCGGCGATACTGTCGGCGACCCGTACAAGGATACAGCAGGGCCTGCAATCAATCCGCTGATCAAGGTCATGAACACGATAGCGCTGATATTCGCGGCTTTGATTGTGAAATTTGCACTGTTTTGAAGATTATTTGCCTGAAATTTTTCAGGCATTTTCTCTCTCCTTTGTATGGTTTTGCATTATTACAAGACACGCACAAGCTATATATACACAGACTTTCTAATTTAATTACATGCAGCCCGGATTTCTGTACTTGCTGATTTTGCTGTTCTCTATGATTGGGCACATGCCTCAGGCTTACAGCCAGGGTACAGACCCACAAGATATACGATCGGCATATATTGATTTTGATGGAATAGATTATACAATCCACCTTTATCTCGACTATAACTTTACAAATCACTCTAAAAAGGAAGCATGCTGGATTGTTCGATTCAGGCAATTGCCAGATGATATTACTTTGAGAGATGTTAGTTTTGAAGATTTTAAAAAAGAAAGTGACAAAAGCGTTGTGACTTTAAACGAAATGCTTAGGAGGAGGATTAGCGAAATACATCTCGAGCCTCTAGGGCAGTGTTTATCAGCAACTGAGCAGCAATACACATCTATAAAAACATTTGATTTTGGTGACATTGGTAGGGCCGATGTTTATAAGATCGACGACAGAGAGATATTAAGCGGTTTCCTCCGAGACTGCGAATTGGAAGATGACAGTCAAACCATTGAAAAATATCTTGATACAGATATTGTTGTATTCAAAGTAAGGGCTGATGAAGTACATGAAGGCCTAGTACCGGGATTTGCATTTGACCTCCAAAAATTGCTTTCTCCTCTTTCTGAAACAGAAACAGCAGACAATAAGAGTGCTACAGAGCATGTCGAAGATACAGAACCAGAGAATGAATCATCTCAGAATGCTTCTTCCAAGAAAACTGAAAATGTAACAGTCCCCTTGGAGGCAGACTCCAAACGAACCTATGACGATCCTGTCATTAAGATTAAAAGAGAAACATACTGGATCAATGAAGAAACCAATATAGTTGCGATTGACCCCACACAACAGGGAGGTGTGGTAACATCTCCATA
>JAIWAJ010000032.1:0-10555 GCA_048634435.1 Methanosarcinales archaeon | reverse complement strand
TTTATCTTTTTCTAATTCTATCAATAAAGAACCGTGTTGTAAAACTATTTCTCTTTTTCTTACCTGAGCAGAACCTACAATCTTTTTACCTTCAATCTGTACCTCGTATTGAGAGGGAATAGAAAAACAGATTGATTTAAAATCAGAATGACGAATTTCGGATTTTTTTTCCTTATGCAAGGAATCGCTCTTTAATTTTTCTCTCAGAGGAACCAATTCGGCTGTTATCCCTAAATAAGAAAGACCTCTAATCATACCACCACTAATCTTCTTATAGGTCTCCAATATAGAATCATTAACCAAAGGATGGTTTTCTCTAATTATAAAACTATAAGTTAACTCCTTGTCATGGAGAACGGCCTTACCTCCGGTGGGCCGGCGTACAATATCGATTCCCAGATTCTTACAAGCACCTACATCTATCTCTTTCTGTAGATCCTGAAAATAACCTAAAGATACAGCCGGTGGAGACCATTGGTAAAATCTGATAGTAGGAGGAACTAAACCCTCCCGATGAGCTATCATTATCGCCTCATCGATTGCCATATTCATAAAACCCGAATAGATTCAGGGACGCAAAAAAACAGCAACAGAAAGCCCGAAATACCGCCATCACCAAAACAACCGCCGAAAAACATCATATAAATGGGAGAAAACCAAAAAATTGCAAACATATAAATCAGTTAAAATAATATAGGCTAAGAGAGAGATACAAACAAAGAACAGGTTTAAAAAACAAAAAGGCGATACTCTGAACGAAATCATCCTCTCAATAATACAGGCACTATGGTTCATACTGCCCGCATACATATCAAACCCAATACCGGTCATAGTCGGAGGAAAGACACCAATCGATTTCAACAACAAATTCACCGACAAAAAGCCGATATTTGGCAAAGGAAAAACATGGCGCGGCACATTCTCAGGTATACTCGCAGGAACACTGGCAGCATACCTCCAGATACATATCCAGACCAACTGGGACCTCACAGCACTCAGCCTGCCAGAAATGACGCTGCCTCTTGGCTTCCTTCTGGCATCCGGCGCAATAACCGGCGACATAGTAAAAAGCTTCCTGAAAAGGCGCATAAACATAGAACGCGGCAAAGAACTGCCTCTCCTCGATCAACTTGACTTCCTCATAGGCGCCCTGATCTTCGCATCCTTCATCACAAAAATACCCCTAAAAACAATAATCATACTCCTCATACTCACCCCTACAGTCCACCGCCTCGCAAACATACTGGCATACAACCTGAAACTAAAAAAAGTTCCATGGTAATGTGAGAGTTAAACCATAAAAATATTGACTCAAACCCGCTTCAAACCATCAAAAGTGACTGCATGATCGACAAATTCAACACCAGGCATCCAAAACTGCTAAATCTCATAACAAAACCACTCGCAAAAAAAACAAGCCCGAAAATACTGCTCGCATTCTCACTATTATTCTCAATGCATGCATGCTACTTCTACGCAACCAACGAGACATATCTTGCAGCAGCCGCAGTAACCCTCAGCAGCTACTTTGCGCTCCTTGCAGGAGAAACGTCAAAAAAACACCAGAAGAACCTAAACACACACCTCATCTGCACAGCAGACCGCATAAGAGACACATTCATCTTCACAGGAATCACACTCAACCAGCAGATCCCAATGATCCTCGGCTTCATCACACTGGCATCAGTAGTCCTCCTCCCGCACATCGCAGCCCACGCACAGACACTGGCAAAAACCAGAATAACCTCCCCGATATCCCGCGGCGACATAGCCATAATACTAATAACATCAACAATCGCAGCACCACACATAAAAAGCGCACTCATCTGCGCCCTGATCATAATAACAGCACTCACCATCTACTCATTCACACAAACATTAAAACACATACTAAAAACCAGAAGAAAACACACCACTCAAACAAAAATCAAATACCGCAAAAACAAAGCAAAATAAAAAACACAACAGCATATCTCAAAAAACCCTTCTCAGCCTCTGCAAATACCATCTCATAATAGACGAAAGCCCGGTCAACCCGCAAACAACCTCAGTCCTGCCTGCACGAACCTCATCAAGAACACTCTTGACATCGCACCTGCAATCAACAACAGTATAAGAATTCCCAATCTCCCCCGCAAGATGCGCATCACTCGATGCAACCATAGGAATCCCCGCACTCTTCGCCGCACGAAGTGCCATCCCATTGCTAAAATACGTCCTCGAATTAAAAACCTCAATCGCATCAAAACCCGCAGTCTTAACCCTGCCGCGCACCCCGGTCGGATGGAACACCAGAGAATACGGATGCGCAGCAACCGCCACCCCTCCAAGCTCATGTATCACAGACACAGTATCCTTCGCACTCATCCCGCGCTCAACAACAGTCGTAATCCCTAACCCGAGAATATCACCATGCTTCGACTTAACCTCAATCCCGGGAACCACAAGCAACTTCTCCTTCTTCCCAAGCCGGAGCGCGCGAGGAAGCGCGTCGCACGTATCATGATCAGTAACAGCAACACCGGAAAGCCCTGCCTCCTTGGCGCGCCTGACAACTTCAGAAACCTCCATAAACCCGTCATGGGAATACTTCGTATGTATATGTAAATCAAGCTTCAACTTCATGCAAACACCACCATCATACAAACATATAATGCTCAAAAACATATAAAAACATCATCTGAGGACAAGCACAATCGAAAGAAAAACCAAAATCCCCACAAACAATAATCAGATATATCAATACCTTAAAAAACCTGCACCCCCATAAAACAAACAGTGAAACCCATGAAACAGGCAATCATCGCAAGAAAAGACCTGAAGCTCGGCAAAGGCAAACTGGCAGCCCAAGTTGCCCACGCCTCCGTGGAGGCATACAAAAACGCCCCCTACTTAAACAAAAAAGCATGGGAACTATCCGGCCAGAAAAAAATAATCCTCAAAACAGACAACCTCGAAACTCTCACAGAACTCTTCATCAGCGCGAAACAACAAAAAATCCCCCTCTCACTGATAAAAGACGCAGGCAAAACACAAATCCCCGAAGGCACAATAACATGCCTCGGGTTAGGCCCCGCAGACGACAAAAAAATAGACAGAATCACAAAAGACCTCAAACTATACTAGACAGGCGCCTGAAATGATAATCCACATAACAGACATCCTCTTCTGGTTCATATACATAATCTCCCTATACACAACCATATTCATCATAATAACCCTCATCGAAAGCAAAAAAACACCGTACAAAACCGAACAACCAGACACACTGCCCATCGTATCAGTCATAGTCCCTGCCTACAACGAAGAAAAAACAATAAAAGGCACAATAAACTCCCTTCTCGCACTCGACTACCCAAAGAACCTTCTTGACATAATCATAGTCAACGACGGCTCAACCGACAACACAAAAAAAATAATAGAAAAATACAAAAACAAACAGATAACAATCATCAACCAGGGAAATCAAGGCAAAGGCTGCGCCCTCAACAACGGCCTCAAAAAAGCAAAAGGCACATACATCGCGTGCCTCGACGCAGACTCCTTCGTCGAAAAAGACACGCTGAAACTAATGCTTCCCCGCTTCAGCGACCCGGGAGTCTCCGCAGTCTGCCCATTGATGAAAGTAAAAAACCCAGGAAACATGCTCGAAAAAGCACAATGGCTCGAATACATCCTCTACGCATTCATAAAAATGATAATGGAAAAAATCCACAGCATAAACGTCACCCCCGGACCATTCACAATCTACAGGAAAAAAGACATATTAGCCCTCGGCAGCTTCGATGAAAACTCAATCGTAGAGGACCAGGAAATAGCATACCGCCTCCAGAGCGCCCACCACAAAATAGCGCAGTCACCGGAAGGAAACGTATACACCGTAGTCCCGAAAACCATAAAAGAACTCTACACCCAGCGCAAGCGCTGGTACAAAGGCACACTCATCACCTTTCTCCAATACAAAAAGATGCTCCTCAACAAAAAATACGGTGATTTCGGCATGTTCCAGCTGCCGGCACTCGTAGCAGGCATGATCACACTGCCGCTTGTAGTAATCCTGCTCCTCAACTACACAATAGTCCCCCTGTACAGGACTCTCCACCATCTCTACCTCATAAACTTCGACATAACCCCCTACCTCACACTGGAAAGATTCAGCCTCGAAACATTCCTCACAACAAGTTGGCTCACAACAGACTTCAGCAAACTATTTATAGTTATAACCATATTCTTAATCAGTGTGACCCTGATGATAAAAGCACACAAAGACACGTACGAAAAAATAGGCACAAAAGACATTATCCCGCTCGTATTCTTCTTCATAATATACTACATAATACTCAGCTTCATGTGGGTCGGCTCCATGATAGAGCTCGCGCGCGGTAAAGGAAACAAATGGTCATAACATGAGAACACTAAACAAAAACAAATACATCTTCGCAGCAGCCCTGACACTCATCATATTCAGCCTTGGCATACTCCTGGGCATGGTAATAAACGAGCAGAAAATAAAATACATGGAACGTATCGCAAAAGAGCAGGAAGTCGAATTTTCAAGCCTGCAGTTCCAGTACCTCTACCTTGACTCACTAAAAGACTACGAACGCTGCCCTGTTGTCTCAAAAACACTCGAGAACAACCTAAAAACACTCGCCCCCATTCTCGAAGAAATACAAAGATACGAACAATCTGGCGACCTCAAAGACCCCGCATACATAACCCTGAAACGAAAATACATCCTCGCAAACCTGAGATACTGGCTGCTTGCAGAAGTCAGCAAAGAATCCTGCAAAAACGAGATAGTAACAATATTCTACTTCTACTCACAGGAATGCAAAAACTGCCACAACCAGGGCTTCACCCTAACCCACCTGAAACAGATATTCGGCGACCGCCTGTTAATATTCCCCATAGACTCCTCCTTCGACAAAGAACCCATGATTTCAATACTAAACGCAAAATACAACATAACAGAATTCCCGACAATTGTCATAGAAAAAGATATCCATCCGGGATTCATGCAAAAAGACGAAATACTAAAAAAAATCTGTAGCTTGTACAAAACCCCCCAGCCAGAATGCGAAGGCATAAAAACCACCTAGCTGAGTGTGACAACAAATGGAAAAAACCAAAAAATACCTGCTCTGCATCCTCACCTTTTCACTTCTCATCCGCCTGATTCTATTATCAATCCCAACTGAAATATGGTGGGATGAAGCAGTTTACATAAGCATAGGCAAATACCTGTTCTCAAACAGCGCATCCGGCTTCATGGAATACCTGCGCCCCCTTCTTCTCCCCTTTCTCCTCGGCATCATCTGGAAAGCCAGCCTCGACCCAATAACCTCAGGAAGAATACTGGCCATAATATGCAGCCTGGCAACAATATACATGACATATCTCATCACAAAAAAGATTCACAACGAAAAAGCCGCCATACTGGCCGCCCTCATACTAAGCATAACAGGCTACTTCATCTACTTCAGCACAAAAATACTCACAGGGATACCATCAATACTGCTGATACTGATCGCAATAAATGAACTCATCAACAAGCCACTCACAAAAAAAAACATAATTATAGCAGGAATTGCAACTGCGCTCGCGTTTCTCACAAGATTCACATCAATTTTGCTAATCATACCAATACTATATACAATAATAATATCCAAAAAAAAATTCAAAGACAAAATAAACAACATTACAACATTTCTTCTCTCATTTGGCATAACTCTGGTTCCTTACTTCATCTATATGCACCAGAAATACAGCAATCCCTTATTCTCAATATCAAGTGCAATAGTAGGGATAAACGAATCAAAAATATACTACACAAGCTCCATCTTAGATATAGCGATACAGATAATCCTGCAAAACCCGCTATTGATATTCTCAATCTCCGGGATCTGCCTTTACATAAAAAACACAGACAGCAAAAAATCAATAATACTTGCAGAACTGGCAATGGCTGCCATAACCCTCTACGTAATACCAGTAAAGATAATACGCTACTCGCTCATAGCCCTCCCGTTCCTGAGCATCACCGCGGGCTCAGGCCTCCACGAACTATCAAAAAGTGGCCAAATAACCAAAAAACTGAAACATCTCAACAAAAGCGCAGTCTCGATAGCAGCACTGGTACTCATTATACTCATAGCAATAACAGTCATAATCCCCCACATACAAACCAGCACCCAGAACCAGCAGGCAAAAGAAAACATATACATATACCCAAAAACAAACAGCATCAAAGGCCCTATCATAACCACCACCCCGGTAATAGCAGCATACACAGACAACCAGATGATTCCTCTCGCATGGCCCAACTACGCCAGAAAAGTCTACGAAACCAAAAAAACAGGCGCCGAACTAATATTAATCAACACCTGCGACCTGATCTGCAGAGATACAGACACAGCCTGCCACAGCAACAAAAAAGAATTTATAGGCATGATAGAACAGGAAAACAAAAAAATCAAACAGGAAACAATAAACAACTGCACCTACATATTATTCAAAAGCAGTTTCTATGAAAAAAAGCCTGAAAAGCCACCTGAAATAAACACCCTCTGGTGGGACGAAGCAATATACATGGGCCTCGCAGAAAACCTGTACCACAACAAAACATACACATTCAACTTCGGCAACCAGGAAAAATTCAGGCCCCCCCTGTACCCGCTCACATTAGCAGCCCTATTTTTAATCACAGGCTCCAACGAAAGCGCCCCCATCTGCCTGAACATCTTAATCACCCTGATAACCGCAATAGCAACATACCTCCTCGCAAAAGAGCTGTTCTGCAACAAAAAAATATCTCTGGCATCAGCAATACTCGCAGTAACGTCACAGCAATACATCTTCTGGACATCAAAAATCCTCACAGAACCACTGGCGATACTCCTCACAACCGCATCCCTCCTCATCTTCATCCGGATAACCAAAAGCAAAAAGACATACCTTTACCCACTTCTGGGGTTCATAGCAGCGCTCGCATTCCTCACAAGATACCCTCTTGGACTCCTTCCAATATACTTCGGACTCTGGCTCCTTGCAACAGATAAAAATCACCTAAAACAAAACAGAAAAAAAATAACATTAGCCTCAATAATATTCCTCATAACTCTCACACCCTGGATGTACCAAAGCTGCATCACCTACAGCCACCCACTTGGCGCAGCCATATTCAACATCCATCAGGTAAACGACCTCTACGAACCAGAGCCAAAAACATTCTACATATCAGGCTTCTACACATCTCTCCCGTACCTAGGCCCTCTTTTCACTATCGGAATCCTGTTATCAGCACTCACAAAATCAGCCAAAAAAAAAGAACAACAATACCTGATTGGCTGGTTCATAATCACACTTTCATTATTATCCTTCGGCATAGGCCAGAAATTCCCTAGATTCCTGCTAATCGCGCTCCCCCCGATTGCGATAATCAGCGCAAAAACACTCAACACACTCGCAGAAAAAATAACAAAAAAACACGCAAGTATTATCCTTGCCATCATCATCCTGGCAATATCCATCTCATCTGCCCAGGCAGGATTCACAAAAGCAACGCAGGACAAAGAAAACGGAATCGTCCTGAGGCAGGCCGCAGACCACATAAAAACCAACTCAGGGCCAGGCAACAGCATAATGTCAGAAAACTACGCCCTGTTTCACTACTACACAAAACAGCACGTCATCTGGTACCCGAAAGACACCTGGGCAATCGACGAATTTATAAAAAGATATAACATATCATATATTGTAGTCGAAAACTCAGTATCCTATCCACAATACTCAAAAGACTATTTTGACAGCAACCCCGGGTTCACAAAAGAATTCGAAAAAAAACAGGGACAAGACGAGGTAAAATTATACAAATGCACAAAAGAATAACATCCCTGCCAAACACAACAAAAAACCAAAAAGAAGAGGCCATAAAAATGCCGAAAAAAAGCGAAAAAAAGACCACAAAAAAACATACAGATAAACCAAAAAAAGAAGTAAAAAAAGGCTCAGGCAAACCAGCAAAAACCACACAAAACAAAGAAAAGAAAGACACTCCAGACACAAGCCAAAGCACAAGTCAGGCAACAATAATAATAATAGCAATCATCATAATCGCAATAGCAGCATTTCTCATAATATCCTTCCAGAAAAACATCCATGAAAAAGGCCTGGAAGATAAATGCAAAGAAATAGAAAACCATCCCTACCTTAACTACGAATGCAAATGCACACCCATACAAGAAAAAGAAGACAGCCTGAAAGACGAGGTCGAAAAGAGAACAACCGCCCTGTGCAGATGCACATGCGACATCGGCAACGGCACACTCTGGACAACAGACGTAAGAGTAGCAAAATAAAAAACAGAACCATCTACCCAAAATCAAAAAACTCACAAAGAAACACAGTAGCATAGCACCCTTTCGGAAGCGAGAACCTCAAAACAATCTTGCTGCCATCAAATTTATCATCATTATCCACAGAAACAACCTCAAAATCATAAAACTTCTCAAACGCGCGCCTGTAACCTCCCTCAGACGACAACTTAGAAACATCCTTCAGCCTGAACATCTCAGGCTCTATCCTCTCCCTCCTCAAAACACGCTCAACATACTTGTCAGCCGCACCCTCAAGTATGCGCTTGCCATACAGGTAACCGACAATCGGTATCTCCATATCCGCATCAGCAGCACCATCCTCAATCATCATCCTAAGGGCCTCATTAAAAACATAAGACTGGACAGCACTCACAAACATCCTCTGCAGCCCGAAAGGAAGCCTCATAAACGCTCCATAATAATCCCCCTCCTGGGCAAGAAGATGCTCAAGCATCATTCTCTCATACACATAACTCCTCGGGAACAACTTGAAAGCCTTGCGCTTATCAGAACCCGCAATCTTCCGGACATTAGAAATATCATAGCTCTCACCCGGGAACACCTGGCAGATATACATCTCAACCGCCCCTGAAATATCCCCCCTGATCAGCTCAAGCCCGACAGGGCAGGTAACAGGCCTCACACCGCCAAACCTCTGCTCCCCGAAAAAATTAGGAAAAATCCCGCGCAGCCTCTCAACAGTCCGGTTCACATAACCAGCCAATTCATCCGGAGACATACGGACATTGCGCACGCACACCGTAAACCTGTTCCCCCACAGGTCGCCACGATACACCTTGCCGCCCCGTCCCACAGGAAAAAGCTCTATATCCCTCATCTTGAGACTGCACACCCTCTCAAAAGGCAATTTATAAATACTGATTCTCTGCGCACTCACAGCAGCCTTATCCTTGACGCCGGCATAACTCATCCTCTTCTCCAAGATACCAAGCTTAGAGCAAATACGGCCGACCGCAGAAATAGTATCAACATTCCTTTTTCTCATAACCAGATGCAAAAAGTCACCGCATCCGTCCTCATAAGAATACTCGCCGTCAACACTTACAACATTATGATCCCTGTCAATCTCCTCAACAACAAAATCTTCAGGTGCCAACTTCAATACCCCTTTAACTCTTCCACCCGATAGCCTGGAATACATAAGAAAAAATAGTAGAGATAACTTTATAGTTGTTGGCAACAGCCAGGCAAACCTTCAGTCATCAGGGCACCAAAAACAAACAGCACTAACCGCTCTTTTTCATCGTATATAAAGTATAGGCCACGATGAAAAAGCTTGAAAATACCTCAATTTAACCGAAATTTTCATGATTCTTCAGGACAGAAAGATCATCAACACCAGCAAGAGCAAACTTTCTCTGGAACTCACGTATAAGCGACTCAAGATCCTGCTTCATCCCCTCAAGCTCGGCAACAACGCGCTCTTTCTCCTTCTCAAGCTCCCGCGCATATGTATACGGCTTCGTAGCCCTCTGGAAATCATCCATCTCAACCATGGAATACCTTGTCTTGCCCATCTCAGTAGCGACAGAACCAACAACATCACCAAGGAACTCATTCATGGCAACCTTGACCTTGGAAGATATCATCTTACTATGCGTGCGCTTCTTCACCTGTCTGACAACAGTAGCCATGGGAAATGGAAGTGATTCATCCTCCTCAAGCTGCTCATCCGTCTCCTTGACCTCCTCATCCTCTGGTGCCTCATCATCCAAAACCTCTTCTGTATCCTCAATCTCATTCCTTTTCTCTTCTTTAACATCCTCAGCCATAAAAACACCTCAAAAATATTCTCACTTTTTCACAAATCCATTTGATTCATCAAAAAAACAATACTGATAGTTAGTCAAAGAATTTTAAATAACTTGCCAACAATACAGAAAAAAAGGGCGATAAGCAACAGAATACACATTATAGCTTCTACTACACAATCAATTCAAAAAAAAAAGAAAAATCCATGAAACACTCAAAGAGTGTTCCATGGATTTAATTAATTTATTCTTCTTCTGAGGCTTCTTCTTCCTCAACAGGATACACAAAGTCACTGCATGTTGTGCCCATACAGCTTACGGCAGCACCGGATAAATCCTCGGTTGCAAGCTTCAATGATGCCTCTTGTGTCTCAGCTGCTTCCCATCCAGCTACAACAATAGCTG
>JAIWAJ010000031.1:0-10759 GCA_048634435.1 Methanosarcinales archaeon | reverse complement strand
ATACCTTGTAATCAGACCCAACAAAAAAGATAAAGAAGAAGAAAAAAGAATAATGGAATCTACAACTCCCCTCAAAATTCTAAAAATCAAAGATATACCTGTAGCATACATCTACGATGTAGACACTATTCCTGATATAAAAAAATACAGGAATTCCAAGAACTCTTAATACTATTTTTTAAATCCCATTAAGCACCCCAAAGACATAAAAAACGGAAGCCCAAAGGGCAGATTTCTGGAAAAAAGCAGATTCATGCCTATTACCCTCTGCATGAAGTTGGGATTAAATGAGTTTACATGGTCAGGAACCTTCACAGGCCTCCTCCCCAAAAAGAACCTGCTAACAGTCCATAAATATTCATTAGGAAAAGTAATAATAAGACAACCCCCCTTTTTAAGTAATCTTTTGAACTCCAAAACCACTTTCTTATAATCATATATATGCTCAATAACTTCTGTGCAAATAATCACATCAAAAAATTCTTCATTATACCTGATTTCCGAAACACTCATCTTCTCGATTTTTGCAAAAGGGCACCTTTCTTTGGATTTCTTCAAAGCAACATCAATAATATCAATACCGTAATATGAATTGCCTTTATTCCGGTTATACAATCTCTCGATAAGATGGCCTTCACCACAACCAGCATCAAGAATTTTAAGTCCTTCCTTGGAGGGCATATTTTCAACAATCTGATTTAGCCTGTCATTATGTATAAAGCGGACTAGGGGGTCACCGGAAGTATACAATTCTTCCATATGATCCTTGGGCATATATAGATGATCTGTCTCATTCATTTTTCATTCAACCAAAATACAAAGCATGACTTAATAATTAACGTCAATATCTTTGAACACGAACTATCATAAATCAAATTCTAATATTATTATAGTTAAGGTCGTTAATAAATGGACAAACTTAACTGAAAACCAATAGATGTTAATCTATCCGGGTGAATCTTCGATTCACTGGATTTTCGAAATGTTTAGCCATTTCGAATTTCGAAAATTGGAAATTTGCTACAAATTTTCAAAATCCTAAAATTGCATCGCAATTTTAAGGATATGGAAAAGTCATTATTTTCAACGAAGTTGAAAAGCTTACCACTGAACCAGCTCCACCATCGAATTGCCTCTCAATTTTTCGATAAATTTGCCAAGTCATTTCAACTCGCTTTTGAAATAGACAAGAGGCCCGATGACTAAAAAGCTTAATGTATTAATCAGCCTATCAAGTATGGCAACAGAAGCTGAAATCTCAATACCATAACCAAAGAAAACCAAAATACTTCCGACTGCAAACTCAATGACTCCAAAGCCGGAAGGTGTTAACGGAATCGAGCTGAGAATTGATACAAGGAGCGCAATAAACACAATAAGACTAAGTGGAACGCTCAAGCCTAAAGCAGCAACCACAAAATAGAATCTGAATATTTCTGCTGCCCATCCTAAAGCAGTCAGAACAAGAACTCTTGAAAATCCTTTGACCCGGACAGACTTCGATACACCAGACATGAATCCTAAAACAATAGACTCCACTCGCGACGGAAGAAAAGAAACAACTGTTTCCTTTCGCTGATTCAAAAATACTAAGAAAGCTAAAGCTACGACAATGATCGCATAGCCATACACGATAATACGAAAGATCTCTGAAGGGAGAACACTACCAAAAACAGCATATCCACCCAATGAAAGTACTATCATCAAGAAGGTGACATCAAATACCCTCTCAACAACTATTGTTCCAAGAACCTTGCTCGTCCTCACATTGTACTTTTTATGAACAAGATACCCTCTGTAAATATCCCCCAGTTTCGCAGGCACAAGGCAATTTACAAAATATGCAATAAACCATATTTTAGTAACATCCATTAACTTGCATCCAATGTTAACGTTCTGAAGAAAAATCTGCCAGCGATAACCCCTTATCGGAATTGAAAGATAATACACAAAAAACGCAATAAAGAGATAACCCAAATCCGCACTTCGAATAATAAGAAGCGTCTCTTTAACATCAACCATTGTAGAAAGGACATATATCAACATAAAAGAAATTATGAAAGACACTAAAGCCCTCCTGCTTCGCAACTTAGATCCAATGTCAACACTATTCGCTTCTGCACCCGCCATTGAATTCACACACCCCACACAACAACTCATCTCAAGCAAAAATATCTAAAAACATCAATATAAAGATATACATTATAGTCAAAGCCGGGTTACATACGATAGAAAAGATTTTCAGGTTCACTAAGCAATCTTCAGTTTCAATAAACTCAGGAGCATCTTTGGAGCACTCCTAAGACTGAAAGATGAACCACTCTCATGCCTCCACGTAATAGGAACTTCTTCTATACTAAATCCATGTTTCTTGATCTTACATAATAACTCGACATCAAACTCAAAGCCTTTACACTGTAAGTCAGGCAAAACTTCATCTATTACTTCTTTCCTAAACACTTTCGCACCACATTGCGTATCTCTTAATTTTAAGTCAAATAGTAAATTGACTAACATATTAAAGCAATAGCTAGCGACTCTTCTAATCAACGGCTGTTCTTGTAATATTCTTGAATCCTTGACTTTCCTCGAAGCAATTACACAATCCCCTAACTTACCAATTAAACGGTGATATTCTTTTGAAGATACTGATTCATCGGCATCTACAAAACCAACTGTCTCTCCAGAACAAGCCTTTAAGCCCCTGATAATGGCTCCGCCTTTGCCCTGTTTTTCAGGTGAATAAAGGCACTTCACACGCCGGGGATATTTAAGAGACATGGTCTGGACAATCTCTTTTGTCCTGTCAGTTCCCTCAACAACAACAACAATTTCAAAACGTGACTTATACTTCTTCCAAAAATATCCACAATACTGCTCAAGAAGAGAGCCAATCCTGTCCTGCTCATTATACGCTGGAATCACAATAGACAATTTCATACTTTATCACTCAAGAGATATGCTGGTAACCTCAAATCAATTATAACTCCAAAAAGTTAACTAATTTTGCACAATAGCACTTTAGATTTTTAAAAATTCACCTATAAGTACACTCACTGTAAATCGGGCAAATCATACAAATAAGCTATACTCAAGGCATGAAATAAATGAGCAAACATCACCCAAAACCAATTTGCCTTGATGTATCCGGACCAATCAAAGATTGGCTGGATGCTAAAATTGCTATGCAATTTTAAGCATATGGCAAGGCACTCTACTCAATTTATTAGTGCCTTCACAATACAATCACCAGTAAGATACTCGATAGAAAGGTTCAAAAAACAACATACAATGTTGAGGCACAAAGACAGGAAAACTAAGGGAAAACGCAAAAAACAACTGAATTAAACAAAATTTATCCCGGTGAATCCAATGAAAATCTCAATAATCATTCCCACAATAAATGAAGAAGAAGCCATAGGCAAAGTGCTCAAAGAAATACCCATAAAAACCCTAAAAAGAGAATATGCAGTAGAAATACTCGTAATAGATGGCGCATCCACCGACAACACAAAAACCATAGCAGAACAGCTGGGCGCAAAAGTAATCACAGAAAAACGCAAAGGCTACGGTCGCGCATACAAAACCGGCTTCAAAAACGCAACTGGCGACATAATAGTCACAGCCGACGGCGACTACACATACTCTATGAGCGCAATACCGACCCTGGCCGAAAACCTTAAAAAAGATAACCTTGACTTCATCACAACAAACAGATTCAGATACATGAACAAAAAACCAATGACTCCCCTGCACAGAATTGGAAATCAACTCCTGACCATTGCGACACAAAACCTGTTCTCCTTATCTATCAAAGACTCTCAAAGCGGCATGTGGGTCTTCAGAAAAAACATACTAAAACAACTTGAACTTGAATCAGACAACATGTCCTTCTCAGAAGAAATAAAAATAGAAGCCTACAAAAAAGGACTCAGATGCCTCGAAATACCTATCACGTACAGGACGCGCATAGGTGAAGTAAAACTAAACAGCTTCAAAGACGGACTCAGGAACCTGAAGTACCTCTTCACGAAAAAACTAAAAAGGAAATAAGCAACAGACGAACATCTGCACCGGATTGAAAAGCAAATACAAACAACAAACACGACAAAAAAGAATCGCGATTAAACAACAGCAGCGAAAAATTCAAAGCAAAACAATATATTAATTAGCGCCTACCAATACACATGCTCCTCGAAAAAATAGAGAAACACAAAACACTCATATTTCTGACAGTATTCTCAATCTTGTTCGCATTCCACACATCAAAAAACTGGCTGCAGGACGGATGCATTGTAACAGCATCGGACTTTGAAATATTCAGATCAATAGGCCAGGTTATACACCTTCAGCTGATAAACTACCATTGGATATATCCAATTACATTCGCAAGCGCCCACGGAGCAACACTTTTCTTATATTCATCCATACCATTTCTGATCCCTCTTATATTCACACCTGTCTTTAGCTACAACACTTCACTTCTCATAACACACATTCTCTTCTACAGTCTCGCCCCGGTCTCAATGTACATCTTACTTAAAAATACAACAAAGAACGAGTTTGTATCACTATTGATATCACTCTACTTTCTGATCTCGCCCGCCCTAAACGCACAATACACAGTATATGGAAGCTATCACACGTTGATCGCTCTGCCATTGTTTTTCCTGGGCATAAACTCGCTCCTGCAATACGAAAAAACAAAAACAAGGAAAAATGCGATATTATTCGCACTATACAGCTTCCTCCTTGCAGCCGTGCACATGTCCACATTTCCTTTTTATTTTATATTCGCATTCTGCTACGCCGCCATAAAAAAAGAAAAAAAAATTTTAATAATACTATTTCTCGCCACAACTGCTAGTGCATATTACATAACACCGGTTGTCGCCCAGCAACTAACGACTATAAGCAACACAGAAGCAGCAACCTACAAGGGCGACTTCATCGGGAATTTCAACGGGTTGTTCTTCAAAAAACATACAACCTACACCACGGCCATGGACTTTAACTACAGGCCATATCTCATCTTAAGCGCAACAATATTAATCCTAATATCACTGATCAAAAAAGAAAACAACAGCTACAAAATATCAATCCGGCACCTGACATCAAAGATACCTCTCTGGATACTGGTCCTGTACATTACAGTTATGCTAAGGATAGGAACACACGGCTATCACTCACTCCTCCCGCTCTGCTTCGACAGATACGGACTATTCGCACAGATATCCTTCCTGCTGATAATCGGGGTTATTCTGTCAAAAACAAGAATCAGCCTTCCTATCTATCTTATAGTTACCTCAATACTGCTGCTGATATCAAATGACAATGCAAGAGTATTTGCTGCACTAATAATGATAATCCCGGCATCATACCTGCTATTGTCATACATCAGACCAAAATTTGACTCAGACATAAGGGGAAAAATAGACGTATCCAAAATCAAAATCAAAGACACTATCATAATGATAGCGCTTATTCTGGCCCTGTTCTACCCTCTGACAGGCAATGTCTTTGCAAGCAACACATCGCCGCGAATCTGGTGCAGCCACATCCCGCACATATCTGAAATAATCACAGAAAAAGACATATACCGCGACATAATGGAAAGCCACACCGCCATAACCACACTAACAAAAGCAAAACGCGCAAACAGTATCGGCGCAACAGATAAAAGCGGAATAGACCTAAAACTAAGCCTCGGACTAAATGACAACCGTACCTATGAACTGCTAAAAAAAGAAGGAACAACAAAAATCATAATTGCCATTTTTTCACCTGACTTCAAAGAAAAATATGCCCATCTCTTCAAATGGTTCGGCGAGCCAACAGTCATCCAGGGTACGAGAAGAGGTCAGCCACAATACTACCTTATATTTAACACAGGTTTCACCAGTGAAAGAGACTATGACATGAAAATAATCACCCCGACAACACTGGAAATAACAAAAAATCCGAAAGTAGACGAACAGATGATTCACCTGTTGTATCACCCGTGGTGGAAAGTTGAGGGCAGAAAAGCAACACTTGGAGAGGATGAAGACGGATTCACAGTAATAAAGAACGCACAAGCAATAAGCAAACTCAGGATCAAATGGGACTACAAATATTTCTATCTGGGATGGCTAATCACAATATTATCAATAATACTGCTGATATGCCTAATCAAAAATGACCCGAAAGACCAGACAACAAAAAACGATGCACAACCGATAAATATAAACCGAAAACGCAAGCATAAACACCCAAAAAAACAGAAGAATAGAAACAGGAAATAAAAAACCACCTGAAGTGCTATAACCATGAACAAGGAGAATAAAATATGGCTCATCATCCTCGCATCAGTCTCAGTATATCTGGCAATGTGCATATACGCAGACCTTGGAAAACTCACAACAGCAATGAAAGAATTCCACTGGCCATACCTCTTCATCCTCTTCGCCCTTACCACTGCAAATTACCTCTTAAGGTTCATAAAATGGGACTTCTTCCTCAAAAAAGCAGGAATTTGCATGCCCCTCAAAGAAAACCTGTTTGTATTCGCAAGCGGCCTCTCCATGATAATAACCCCCGGTAAAATGGGAGAAATTTGGAAAGCATGGCTCATAAAAGACATAAAAGGCACTGAACTAAGCAAAACAATACCGGTAGTAATAGTTGAACGCATCACAGATGTCCTCGGGTTAGTAATACTATCTCTCTTTGGCATTCTATACTACAGGCAAAGCATAGACATGATATTGATACTTGCCTTGCTTACACTGATATTCTTCACCTCAATAAAATCCAGAAGAATATCGAACAAAATATTATTAACACTGGAAACAAAAATGGAAAAACATGCAGAAAACATAAGGACAATGCATAAAACATTCCAAAGAATAATGACCCCAAAAGACCTGATAACAATGTCACTCTTAAGCGCAGTCGCCTGGTTTTTTGAATGTCTCGGCATGTACCTTGTCGTCCTCGGTTTCCGGCAATCAATAAACATAATACTTGCAACCTTCATATTCAGCTTTGCTTCTCTGGCCGGCGCAATAAGCATGATCCCCGGCGGCCTGGGTATCGCAGAAGCAACAATCTGTGGCCTCCTGCAACTCTACGGCATCCCCCAAGCCACATCGGCAGGCATCGCAATTATAGTAAGACTCGGAACACTATGGTATGGCGCACTCATGGGCCTCTGCATATACCTGTTATTCAAAAAAAAGTATCACGTAAAAGAAAAATAGAAGAAAAATCTTATAACACAAAAACATTAAAAACATACCCCCCAAATCAGACAAAAGGTGCAAAAAAATGTCAAAAATAGCAATCCTGAAAACCACCCCAAAAACAGTACTCGACGATTACAAAGAACTGATGCACATCGCACAATACAAAAAAACCTTGCCAAAAAAAAACAAAACAATAATAAAAATAAACCTCTCATGGACCTTGTACTATCCATCATGCTCAACCCCGCCATGGCAGCTCGAAGGTGTCCTGAAAACACTAAAAGAAGATGGCTACAAAGACATTCTCGCGGTCGAAAACCAGACCGTCGTAACCCATCCCTGGAAAGGCGCCTACTACAACAAATGGCTGCCTGTCATGAAAAAATACAAAACAAACTTCCAGCCACTGACAAACGTCGAATGGATCCCCTACAAACCAAAAACAGAAATGCTCGCCATGAACGACATATTCGAAGAAATACTTATTCCGAAAATATTCAAAAAAAGCAGCATAATACATCTTCCCACTGTCAAGACACACGGGCACACCACAACCACCGGCGCAATGAAAAACGCCTTCGGCGGCCTGATACCAAAATACAGGCACCATGCCCACAAAAAAATACACGAAATACTCGTAGACCTTCTGGCGATCCAGAAAGAAATCCACAAAGGAATATTCGCAGTAACAGACGGCACCGTCTGCGGCAACGGCGCAGGCCCAAGAACAATGACCCCCTATACAGGCAACATACTCCTTGCAGGAAGCGATCAGGTCGCAATTGACGCCATATCAGCCAAAATAATGGGCTTTGACCCCATGAAAATAGACTACATAAAAATAGCACACGACAGGGGCCTCGGAACAGGCGATCCGGACCAGATAGACATAATCGGAATCAGTAAAAACGAATTCAAAAAACTGGACTTCAGATTCCACGTCAAAAAAAGCCCCATAATCGCATGGGACCAGCTCCTGAGAAAAAAAACATCAGACATTAAATGGCTCCACCACCTGCTATTCTACTCAGCATTCTTCAGGACATTTATTTTCGCCTCAGAACTATACCACGACAAGTTATGGTACAACCAGACCGGCAAAAAAAACATCAATATATTCAAAAAAACAGGATGGGGTAAACTATACGAAAAATACGGGTATGGAACCTACCCAAAAGACAAAAAAATTAAAAACTGGGACCCTTATTAAGCACACACAAAAGAAAGCCCAAAAACAAAGATGATGCCTGATGATAAAAGAACTCATTATTTCAATGCGCCCAAAACAATGGTACAAAAACCTGATCATATTTATCTGCATAATATTCTCCCAGAATTTACTCAACCTATCCATGTGGTCCGGCACAATATCAGCATTCATAATATTCTGCATGCTTTCAGGGAGCGACTACATAATCAATGATATAATAGACTCCAAAAGAGACCGGATACACCCGAAAAAATGCAAAAGACCTATAGCCAGAGGTAACCTGAACAAGAACTTCGCATTCGCATTCGCCCTCATCCTCATAGCCCTTTCTCTGTCATGGTCATATTCCATAAACACACAATTTTTCATCGCCTCTCTCACATTCTTCATACTTCACATTGTCTACAGCTTTATTCTAAAGCATATAATCCTCGCTGATGTCATAACAATCTCAATTCACTTTGTAATAAGAGCAATTGCAGGATGCCTGGCAATAGGTGCACTCATCTCCCCCTGGCTTATAATATGTACATTTCTTATGGCCCTGTTTCTGGCGCTCGGGAAGAGAAGGCATGAACTGGTCTTATTGGGTCAGGACGCAAAAAAACACCGCGAACCTCTCGAAGAATACTCCACCAGCATGCTGGACCAGATGATCACTACCACAACAAGCGCACTCATAATATCCTACACCCTCTACACATTCCTTGCAGACAACATCTATATGATGGTAACAGTACCGCTTGCAGTATACGGACTTTTCAGATATATGCTCCTGATTCACACAAAAAATTTCGGTGGAGAAACAGAAATGATATTCAAAGATAAGGGCATGCTAACGTGCCTGGCCTTATGGCTGGCTCTGGTATTGTTAATCCTTTACAGCAAAAGCATCACAATCTAGAACCTTACACATATAACATATACTTAATCCAGCACACCAAGCATCAGTTCTGCACATTCCATCCCCTTCTTCACAGAAAGCTCAATACTCCTCTCAGGATAACTGTTAAACATCCCGCCCACAAAAAGATTAGTAACAGGAGTATTGTAATCAGGCATATTTCGCATTGACCCCAACTTATACACTAACCCGGCATACTCATCCCGGTAAACCTTCCACCAGCAAACATCATCCTCACTTAAATCAGGAAACATCCTTTTCAACGCACCAAAATACAATCCATAGACTTTCCCCTCGGGCATCCTCCAGAGCCTGGAACCCTTATCAGGATAACTTGCAAGATAGACCACGCGCTCACCATACTGCGAAAAATCCTGGAAATTGGTATGCTCAATCAATGCCCCGAAAGGAATATCACCATCCATGATATTTGACCAGTAATAATCACTAAGCTTCTTCCCCTTTAGCCCAAGAAGCACGCACAATGCACCCTGGCACTCAAGACTATCAACACGGGAAGTAAAATCATCACCAAAATCCGAAAGTTTGACCAGTTCATGCGGATCAATCGTACTATAAACAACACTCGCACCAACACTCTTCCCGTCATACAAGACACCCTTTGCCTCACAGCCATCAACAAGAATGCGCTCCACACGAACACCGGTCTCCACCACGCCCCCCATCTCCTTGATGCCTTTAGAAAGACGCTCAATAACCTCATGAAATCCTCCCGCAACATAACCAAGGCACTCACCCTTATATCCCCTGCTGGCCCGAAGACGCATCCTCTCAACAAACCACGCAGCAGAAATCTCATCAAGATTAGAGCCGTACTTACTCACAAGCATCGGCCTGAAAAACCTGTCATAAACCCCCTGACTGCCATTCCTGACTATCCACTCCTTCATAGGAACCTTATCAAGTCTCGAAAGATCACAAGCAAACTTCAAAGCAACCATAAGCCTCAGAAGAGAAATCTTATCCAAAAAAGAAAGCATCGAAAACCCTAAAATATCAGGAGGCTTCGTAAGATTATGAAAAACACCCTTATCATAAAAAGCAGTCAGTGGATAACTCCACACAACCTTATCAGAAATCCCTAACTCCTCTGCAAGCCCAAAAAAATTCACATCACCCGAAAAAACATGATGATAAAAAGCCTCGACAAAATAGCTGCCGGCATCATAAGACCTCAGCGCCCCGCCAAGAACTTTTCTTTTCTCAAGAACAATAACACTCTTGCCGCTCTTCGCTAACTCATACGCACATGTCAGGCCGGATACGCCGCCGCCAGGGCAAAGGGAAGGAGTAGCTGATCAGCGAGATGATCGCAGACAGGTACACCCGCATCCAAATAGCGGAGAGCTGCTTTAGCAGCCTTGTCTGCCACGGTTTCCGCTCTCACGCCTCGCTCAC
>JAIWAJ010000030.1:0-10842 GCA_048634435.1 Methanosarcinales archaeon | reverse complement strand
TATTGTCTCATCTCATATATATAATTTGAATCAACCCTTGCGGGAAAGCGCATCCACAACATCATCCATCTTATCCAGGGTATCAGAAATATCATCCCTGTACTTCCTGTACTCTGCAATCAGATCATCCTCTGACGCAGGCAGCCCTCCTTCAGGCCCTTTAACCTCATCCTCTGCTTTTCTTATAGTGACTTCTTCAGTATCAGTGTCAACGAACCCCACACCAACAAGTTTCATCCCGGCGAGTTCGCCCCCGACATAAAGTATCGGCACAACCCATGTCTCCTTACCCTCATAAGGATAAAGAAGCGGCTGCATTGCTCTCCAGCCTTCATAATTCGAAACCTTTGACTGCACATAATTGCTTGCAACAGTCGGTCCGATAAAATTCTTCTGCTTTTTATTGACAAAAATTGCTTTGCCTGCATTCTCGCCGTTAGCGCCAATAAGATAATACCCGGAAAGCGCCCTCTTCTCCTGCCCCCCTGCCGGTTCGACACTCACAAACCAGTACACATCATCCTCAACATTAATCAGGTACGGCTCAGTGCCTGGAGGGATCTCGTCAATATCTTTTTTGAAAACAAACGCATTAATGACCCCGTGCTTGAACATCGAATATACTGCAACTCTCCATGAGGCAACTTCCTGCGGATAGATTCTCCACTTGCCAAGCCATTCAGGAATATTTCCCTTCTGGTAAATCACAGTCTCGCCGGTGCCGGCATTCACAGTAGCCACACCATCATAAGTCATAACAATGCCGTAAAAATTTCTCATCAGAGGAACGAGCCACAGGTACTCATCACTCCTTTTAATCAAAAGCGCATCCCCGTACTCATGTGTAGGGTCTTTCAGCCACACCTGCGTATAAATGTTAAATATCAGAGGTCTCTCCTCAGTATACACAAGCTCCTTCTCAAGAAAGTCAACAGATGGGTTCAGGGTACCGCCCGCATAACCATCAATAAAGCCCGGCGAAGTCCTCGAGAGGCCAATAATGACATTATCCGGCTCAAGCACTGCAACCCATTTTAACCTCATCTCATGAGGGTCATAATAAATATCTTTTTCACCAACATGAGAATCTGATTCTGTATTCTTTGTCCTCGAAAGCGCCCCCGCAAGAACCGGCGGCACAAGCCGCAGGTTATTGAACTGTGTAGAATACTCTATCCTCTCAGTCAACTCAGCATCACGAAGAGCGCTAAACGGCACTCCTATCCATGCTTTTCCAAATATCATGACAAAAAAATATAAAATAAAAAACAGAACTATCAGCAGATTGAATGTCTTCTCCAGCCCCTTTTCAACAGTGCTGCGCCGTATGCGCCTGACACTCATATAAGCCCCGAGAAATGACGTAACAACCAGGAACGGCAAAATGCTCATAAATACAGTGAAAAACGACTTTACCATATAAGAAAACAAGACAAGACAAAGAGCAGTAATAAGTATAAGCATTCCCATACGGTGCTTGCGCCTCCCAAACATCAGTTTAAACACAGGAACAATAAGAACAATCGAAATAATAATACTGCAAACTATCACAGAAATTAATCCAATCATAACTCAATATGAGATGATTATCTTTTTATGTTCAACTATGGTGTTCTATGGCATAGAAATTCCTATTTCGCCACCCGGACCAGGGTTTCTTCTTTAGATAAGCAGTAGTCAATGGCATTTGGGATTTCCTTGCTATCCAGTGCTTTCCAGAAGCAATGCCATTCACCGGATATTAAGTAATCCGGCGCCATCTTTTTGTAAAAATCTATCACGGGATTATCTGATTTGGCGCGCCAGCACAATTTCTTTTCTTCCTTCAAGACCGTTTCAAACAGCTTTTTTCCAATACCGTTTTTCTGATACTCTTTTCTTGTCACGAACTTGTCCATGTAAGAAAAACCATGCCCTGTATCTTCAATTACAATAGCGCCTAAGTACACACCGTCATTTTCAGCTAAGAAAATCTTCTTAGGATTCACGATATTGGAATAATTATCAACAAGTCTCCTGGTGCCCTGCTCGCATGCAAATCCATCTTCAACCAGCGAGCAGAATTCCCCGGCATCTATTTCATTGTAACTTGCGTGAGTTTTAATGGAATAGTTTTGTGCAATTTCCGGGTTCCCAGCACAATCTCCAGACATCTTAAGCAAAATTTTGTATGCTTCTTTGGCATTCACCGATTGACAACATTAAATCATCTCCAGATATCTTATCACTTGTTCCCCATATTATTCAGCAGTTTCAAAACTATTGCTTTTTGCATATGAAGGCGGTTTTCTGCCTGGTCAAATACCACGCTTTTGGGCCCGTCAATCACGCAAGCTGTCTGCTCATAGCCGCGCTTGGCTGGCAGGCAGTTCATAAATATCGCATCAGGTTTTGCCAAATCCATAATATCCTTTGTCACCTGGTATGGCTTGAACATTTTTATGCGCTCCTCTTCCTGTTCTTTTGGAATATGGTAACTCATCCATGAGTCTGTATATATTATATCTGCATCTTTTGCAGCTTCTGCTGCATCCTGTGTTATTCTTATTTTCGCATCTGTACCAATTACCTGTTTCTGAGGCATACATTCTTCAGGGCAGGCCACTGTCAGATTCATGCCCGTAATCTTGCATCCATGTATCAATGAATGAGTAACATTATTGTTTCCGTCACCAAGAAATGCTATTTTCAGTCCTTTTAGAGCGCCCTTTTTTTCTGTTATTGTCAGGAAATCTGACAGGATCTGGCAGGGGTGGCTGAAATCAGTGAGCGCATTAATTACAGGAATCGACGAATTCCCGGCAATCTTCTCTATTGTTTCATGGCAAAATAGCCTTGCAATGATTATGTCACAGTACCTGCTTATTGTTTTTGCAGTATCTTCAATTGTCTCTCCTTTGCCGATGGGTGAACTCTTGACATCATAATATATTGCGTGACCACCAAGCTGCGTCATTCCTGCTTCAAATGACACGCGCGTTCTCAGTGATGGTTTTTCAAAGAACATGAGCATTGTCTTGTTCTTTAGGCAGTCTGCATACGATTCAGGACATCTTTTTATTTTCCGGGCAAGGTCCAGCAGTTCCTCTATCTCTTGCTTTGTCATGCCTTTAAGTGTAATTAGATGTTTCATATAATCAAATGCCTGATTTTATAGACCCTGAACAGGGTGCCAGATAATATTGCAGGTTAGACATATAAATTTATAGATACATTTATACTAAAACAACGTCTTTTTGTCCTATTTGGGACAATTAGAACATAAGGTGATAAAAAATCCCAACAATTTCAGAACAGGTCTGGATTTACATCAGGAAAAAGCCGTATGTGCAGGAAGCAATAGAGCAGAGCATTGTGAACTTCAGCGCTCTTGCAAGAAAAATATCTCATGAAACAGACCATGCCAGCTTTGATGCAGTGAAAGCCGCACTTATGCGCTCCCAGGTGAAACTAATGAAGAACAGGCAGAAGCAGGAACAAGAAGTCATACGGCTGTTGAACAAATCCACTTTTAACATCAAAAATAAAGTTGCTCTGATTCACACGAGAGAGAAATTATATCTTGCAGATCCAATTGCAATGTCCAAGACACCAAGCGGATACATTTACGTAATTGCAGAAGAAAATGCTCAAAAACTTAAAGGCAACCTGGATATCAAATATGGATTAAGCATAATCTGCATCACAAGCCCGATTGATATCGAGAGAATATCAGGAACTGCTGCATTCCTGTTTTCATCTTTAGCATCTGAAAGCATAAATATTCAGCATATACTAGACTGCAGGGAGGACACATTCCTGGTGATTAGCGAGTATGATGCGCCACTTGCGTTCAGTGTCCTTGCAGAAAAAATGAGGTTATAGTTATACTCAGGGCAGATATGCTGGCATTTGTACCGGCTGTTAGGCGATATTTCTATTCAACACCCTAGCACTAACTTCTATAAAAAATAGAAAAAAGCGCAAAAACAAAAAAAGCGCTCACAAAACATTTGCTCTTCATCTACAATTCAGAATACACTTCAGCAAACACAGTAATCGAAGTTATCCCGACAATAAAACTGCCAATTGCAGGACCGACAATAGGTATCCACATAGTGATTCCAAAAACCACTAATGAATAAATAAATACTACAATCCATGCGACAATATATTTGCCTGTAAGCACCTTTTTGAGTATGTCTGTGAAACCAAAAGCAGCAGAGAAATTACCTTTGTCTACGTAGCGTATGATCGCCATTGGCATAACAAGCATCGTAACAAGCAAGAGCAATAAACCGGTAAGAACCATAATACCTCCGCCTGCAAGGGCTGCTGTCATATCCATTGCAGCGGCACCGCCAACTGCAATTGCTCCTATAACCGCCGAACCAATCCCTACAACAAGCAAGGCCACTGCCGGAATCATATAAATAAACCCAATAACCGCAACTACAAGACCTGTCATAAACAAATTACCCAAGTCTTCCCATTCCGGCATATCGTTCTTTTTTTTCATTGTGCCCTTTGCTGCCTTTATAATATATCCGCTGGCAATAAGATTGACTATAGGGATGATATTCAAAATACCGCCGATAAGCAGCTTCTTGATATCCTGAAACGGTCTCTTGATCGCCTTTTCATACTCTACCATTCACAACACCTCCACAATGATTCCCAAACAAATTGGAAATTATCTAATACTTATATCTCAGATTATATATAATTATAGATGGCGGCTTCTCTGGAACGAAAATCCGAACCGTTTTCACTCATGCGCCGCGCAAAAACCAGGATTATTCAGCGCACCGTATAAAACTTTTTTAAATATTACAATCTTAATATAAGCGCGAACATTAAAGAAGTATAAAGAGAAAAACAAATAAGAACAATCACGCAAAAAACACGGGGTTGATAATTTGACAAAAAAAGAAATCCAGCTGAAAGTAGGGGAAATCCCATCCAATGCCCAGTCAGACATCGGCGTCGGTATAGTGCGCTTCGACACGCGCCTCATGAACGAGCTTGACATCCACGAGGGCGATATTGTGGAAATCGAGGGCAAAAGAAAGACCGGCGCTGTAGCACTCCGCCCGTACCCTGCTGACATTTCCTTAAATATCGTCCGTATGGACGGATACCTGAGAAGAAACGCAGGCACTTCGATAGGTGAAAAAGTAATAGTCACACCAGCCGAGGTATTAGAAGCAAAAAAAATCACTCTTGCCCCGGCAGAAAAAGGAGTCATCCTGCAGGTGCCCCCAGAGCACGCAAAGCGCGCCCTTATGAACAGGATAGCGACAAAAGGAGACATTATCGCGCCAATAACAAGAAGGCAGAGAATGTCCTTTGGCGAGTTCTTCGACTTTGACGAGATGTTCTCACTCGGTTTCAGTGAGACAAAATTCACTGTTGTTAACACAAATCCGAAAGGAATCACAAAAATAACTGACATGACGCAGGTAGAAGTCCTGCCCCAGGCTGTAGAAGTCAAGGAGGAAGGAAAACTTCCTGTAATCACCTATGAGGACATTGGCGGCCTGCGCGAGGAAGTAAAAAAAGTAAGGGAAATGATAGAACTCCCACTGCGCCATCCCGAACTATTCGATCGGCTCGGCGTGGAATCGCCGAAAGGCATCCTCCTGTTCGGCCCCCCCGGCACAGGTAAAACCCTTCTTGCAAGAGTCGTTGCAAACGAGGCAGGCGTAAACTTCATTGCCCTGAACGGCCCGGAAATCACATCAAAGTGGTACGGCGAATCAGAAAAGAAAATCCGCGAGCTGTTCAAGAATGCAGAAGAAGGTGCTCCATCAATAATATTCATCGACGAGATAGATGCAATAGCGCCAAAAAGAGAAGAAGTCACAGGAGAAGTTGAGCGAAGAATGGTGGCGCAGCTTCTGGCTTCAATGGACGGGCTAAAGAGCAGGGGCCAGGTAATTGTCATCGCTGCAAGCAACAGGGAAAACGCGATAGACCCTGCGCTGAGGAGGCCCGGCAGGTTCGACCGCGAAATTGAGATCGGCGTTCCCGACAGGCAGGGAAGAAAAGAAGTCCTGCAGATACACACAAGAAACATGCCCCTTGACAAGAATGTGTCAATAAGCAAAATGGCAGACATAACACACGGTTTTGTCGGGGCAGACCTATCAGCACTATGCAAAGAAGCAGCCATGTCCGCGCTGAGGCGGATACTGCCCAACATCAATCTTAAAGAAAAGATAATCGACCCGAAAGTGATTGAAACACTTGTTGTAAACATGGAAGACTTCAGGAACGCATTAAGGTTTGTTGAGCCTTCTGCAATGAGAGAAGTCCTTGTCGAGATACCGAAAATCACATGGAATGATGTGGGCGGCCTTGAAGATGTAAAGCAGAACTTAAGAGAAATGGTCGAATGGCCCCTGAAGCATCCTGAAGCATTCAAAAGAATGGGCATCAAGCCGCCAAGAGGCATCCTTCTCTACGGTGTGCCCGGCAACGGGAAAACACTTCTTGCAAAAGCAGTCGCAAATGAATCAGAAGCAAATTTCATTGCCATAAAAGGCCCCGAACTATTCAGCAAATGGGTAGGCGAAAGTGAAAAGCACATAAGGGAGATGTTCAAAAGGGCGCGACAGGTATCACCTGCAATAATATTCCTCGACGAGATAGATGCCCTGGCACCCAAAAGAGGGCATGTTGATTCAGGAGTAACTGACCGCGTAGTCACGCAGCTTCTGTCAGAGATGGACGGTCTTGAAAGCGTTGAAGGGATTGTTATAATTGGCGCCACAAACCGCCCGGATGTTATTGATCCCGCACTTCTTCGCCACGGGCGCTTTGACAGGCATATTTACATCCCTGTACCTGACATTGATTCGCGAAAAAAGATATTCAAGGTGCACACAAAAGAGATGCCGCTTGCAAAAGACGTCTCACTAAAGAAACTTATAGACAAAACAGATGGCTATGTTGGCGCAGACATAGAAGGCCTCTGCAAAGAGGCAGCAATACTGGCCCTGAGAGAGAACATCAATGCAAAGGAAATCACAGCAAAGCACTTTGATGAGGCACTAAAAATAATCAAGCCAAGCATATCAAAAGAAGATGTTGATAATTTCATAAAGAGGGCCGGCGAAACAAAGAAACTGCACCCTGATGCTGAAGAGTTTGGATATGTGGGCTAACATATTGCATTCTTTGAATAAATGAATGATATTTTATCAAATAATATTTAATATTTGGTTTATGATATAAACTCATGAGTACAGAAGAAAATCGTCTGGGGGAGAGAATAAATAATATTGAAAATATCATTATTTCTACACTCTTTGCTTTTGTTTTTATAATAATGATGTTACGTCCTATACAATCTATAACGTCAATCTTAGGTGGATATTATTACACATTGGCTACAGTTCTGTTCTTATTTTTTTGGTTAATCGCTGGCTTTTATATCTCGCGGGTTTCTTGGTATGTTTCAGAGAGATTTGGCAGAACTCTGGCTCCTATCGCACAAAAAATTGTAAGATACACGACTACTCCTATAACTCATTCAGTGAGTGTCCTTTATTTAGTTTTGATTATTATCGGCATTCCAGTGGGTTCTAGTTTGAGCGGTCTATCTCTAATGGAGACCATTGGATTATTAATTATAAGCGCAATAGGTGCTAAAGCTCCAAATTTATTTAAAAAATCTTCTAAAAAAAAGAAGAAAATGGGCAGTCATTAAATTAACTCTCAAAGCACTTTCCCGTTCTGGTAGCTGGACTCCTTCTGCTCCTCATAATGCGCATTCCCCGAAAGCTCGGAAAACACAACCTGCGCAAACCGAACCCCTAAATCGACCTTAGTATCAAGCAAAGAAAACATAAGAAACGTAAGCCCGCCTCTATATCCTGCCTCCCCGAAGGCTGTCTCAAGAACCGACTGCGTAATCCTAAAAAGCGAGCTTCTGCACTCTATCTTGAAATTCAGGTTCTCTTTTGTATTGACCTTCTCGCAGCTCACAACAAGATACGGCTTAAGCCTGTCAATCTTCACCTGCGCCCCCTTTGGCTCAACAGCAACACCCTCAAGCTCAAGACCGGAAACAACATCCTCAAACCCTTCCATAACATGCGCAACACCAAGCACAGGCATCCTGCAGTCTGCCTTGTTGATACGAAGTTCACCAGCCTCTTTTACCTCAATAATGGCTGCAATCCGAAAATCAACCCCGTTCGCAGTAAGCTGTACATCCAGATTATCGTAATTTTCAACAAGCTTATTCTCAAGAATCTCCTTTCGAAGAACATCTCTATTCAGATTCACCATAAAAAATCACCAGAAGATTCTTTGCCCCAAAACTATATAAATTACAATTCAACCATGAAATGCTTTCCTGTCTCCTTCAAAGAATCAGGCGTAATCAGGCTCCATCCCCGGTTATCCACCTTCACAGCAAAAATCGCCTCAGCACCAAAAGCAAGAGCGACATCGCGAAGATGCCTTACCTCTTCCTTCTCAAGATAGATCTTACTGCTCTTCGTAACCTTGCACTCAATAATCAGCACCTTCCCATCCCTTCCTGCAATCAGGTCCGGCTTCTTGCTCCCACCTGACCGTATGACGTGCCATCCGTCCTCCTCAAGCTTGAGCTTAAGTTCCCTCTCAAAAGCATACCCTTTTTTATACCCCATAAATACCAATATAAATTTAAGGTTTCCAGTATTAATAAATGACGATAGAATGGTGATAGATATTCCAGAAAAAGTATTGGTTAGCGAAATAATGGCAAAAAACATAGCAGTCATTGATTCAGAAGCATCGATCCAGAAAGCATCCCAGATACTCAGGAAAAGAAACATTCACGGCCTTGTTGTAGTCTCCGGAAAAAGTGCTGCAGGCATGCTTACAGACAAGGACATCATCTCGAAAGTCGTTGCAGAGAACAAATCTTCGAGAGGAGTCAAAGTAAAGGACGTCATGTCTCCCAAACTCATCGTAGCAAAGCCGACAGACACAATAGCACAAGCCACGAGAGTAATGTTCGCAAATGATGCCTCCCGCCTGCCTGTCATTGATGATAAGGGCGAACTTGTAGGCATCATTACAGTAAGAGATATGCTTAGGATATATCCCGGGATAACAGATATCTTAAATGAGGAACTGGGAATAAAAGAGCCTGACACCATCCCCGAGAGAACAACAATAGAAGGCCGCTGCGAAGAGTGCGACAACATCGCAGAAGACCTTGTAGAGGTCGACGGGCGCTGGCTGTGCCCTGATTGTTCTGAGAGCCAGTAAGGGAATACAGCATAAATCTGTAATCTCGCGTGCAAAATCATTTCCAGCATCAGCTGCCATTACAGATACCTTTATAAAACATTGCTGTCAACTTCTTATCAGGTATTGATGGGTCCCTTTAAAGTGCTTGAACCGCACGATGAAAAAAGGACATCCCAATGCTCGACAGCCCACATGCGTCAGTATCCGGAAAATAAGGGGATTATTTGATGAAGAGATGTGTTACGTGTGGGCAACATGCTTAACACTCACGATTCAGGGTCAGACAGTGAAAAACAGTGTTTGTATTGAGGTGCGGGTAAAACCAAATCAGCCTGAATTTAAAATAACATGTTCAAGCAACAGGATTGATGTCGAGCTTCAGAACAAAGCAGACAAAAACCAGGCAAATATTGAACTAATAAAAATGTTTACCAAAATCCTGAAAAAGCCTGTTAAACTTGTTTCAGGCAGAAAATCAAAAAATAAAGTAATAAAAATAGAATCCATGACAGAAGAACAAGTATTTGAAGTCTTAAGGGCAATAAAGAATTAATAATTTATAATCACACACAGATGTTAAATATGGCAAAAAACAAGCATAGTAACACACAGATATGATTATTCCAAAACACATCTAAAGAATTCTTTATTAATCCGGATGCTTCTTATAGAACCTGTGTCATGAATTCATAAAACAAAAATAGGTGATATTTATGGCAAAATTAGCACAAACATCAGTAAAATATGTTGTTAAATCAAGTTTCGATGCAGAGGGTATTGTTGAAAAGCCCGATGTGATCGGAGCACTATTCGGCCAGACAGAAGGTCTTCTGGGGCCGGAGCTTGACTTAAGGGAACTCCAGAGAACAGGAAGAATAGGGCGAATAGAAGTAAATGTAATCACAAAAGCCGGGAAGTCCAACGGGGAAATAATAATTCCCTCTTCACTTGACGGCACAGAGACCGCACTCATAGCAGCATCCCTTGAAACCATTGATCGTGTAGGTCCCTGCAATGCAAAAATCACAGTCAGCTCTGTTGAAGATTTAAGGACAGTCAAAAGAAAATACATTATCGACAGGGCCAAGTCACTCCTCTCCAGCCTCTTGGGTCAGGTGCCCGACACATCCATTGTCGCAGAAGAGTTGATGCAGTCCGTAAGGAGTGCGGAAATAATCAAATACAAAGGACTTTCAGCAGGAGTAGATGTCCCCACATCAGACAGCATCATCCTCTGTGAAGGAAGAGCAGACGTAATAACTCTCCTGAAACACGGCATCAAAAATGCAATTGCAGTTGGCGGTACAGCCATTGCACCTGAAATTATCCAGGTTGCCAAGGAAAAAGAAGTAACTGTCTTCACAGACGGGGACCGCGGCGGCGATCTGATACTAAAAGAGCTAAAACAAGTCGTAGACGTCGATTTTGTAGCAAGGGCGCCTCTTGGAAAAGAAGTTGAAGAACTCACGAAAAAGGAAGTCTACAAGGCACTGAGGGAAAAAGTGCCTGTAGAGCAGGCGCAATTTCTAAAGCCAATCGGCCCGTCCACAAGCGAAAGCACCCAACGACCGGCACGTCCGGAAAGAAGAGAATTCCCGGATAGAAGTATAC
>JAIWAJ010000029.1:0-11016 GCA_048634435.1 Methanosarcinales archaeon | reverse complement strand
AGCCAAGGGATTATATGACTGCTGAACTTAAAATAAATCTGCGCGAGCTTCGCAAGAAAAGAGAGAGAAATTTTGAAGAGCGTCTGAAGTTCATAGATTACTGGGTGGATTACATCAAGAAGACGCCGAATGAGATCTGGAGCGCGCAGCAAAAAGAGCTTATTGATGCGCAGATCAAGCGAAAACATTAAAAAATATATTAAATTTGCAATTTAGGCTTCATCCAATTTTAATCATCACTGTAACAACTCACTCAAAACTTCTTAATCCTTCTCTGCTTGGGTATCTGGTTCTTGAGATAACCCTCCTTGTAAAGCCCGCACCCCAGAAAATCATTTCCAGACTTAACAATCACATACCCCGACAAATCATCATGCGCCATCTCCGATATATCAAGCCCCCTCATATACTTCCGCGCATCTTCCTCCTCAAGCTCAAGCACATTCCTCGTCGCATGCTTCCCAAAAAGCTGGACTGCATTCGTTGTCAGCTTTAGTGTGGCAGATCTCCTTGCAAACAGCATGCCAATCCCTTCCATTCTCAGGTTTTTCAGGTCTTTTGACAGGGCGCATCTTGTGGTCAGCCAGATCTTGTCTGATCTCTCTAAGTATTCATACTTCTTAAGGACGGCCTTTTCTATGCCGTACTGCTCCTTAATCTCTTTAAAGAGGTCTTTTTTTTCGCGCGAATTCATGATTTTCAGGGCTGACGGTGGCTGCTGCATGATAATTACCTATTCCTTTTTTATTTTTGCCACAAAAAACCCCTCAGAATCATTATCCTGCGGGTATATCCTTGCGCAATCCCTCACATCCTCACTAAACCTCTCTCCCTGCCACTCCACAATCCCTTCCCTTGTCTTAAGACCGTCCACTTCTACTCTCTCAACACTCAGCCCTTTCACTTTATCCAGAAGATAGCTGACCACACCCTCGTTTTCCTCAGGCGCAAGCGTGCACGTCGAATACACCAGGACCCCTCCGCTTTTCAGGCATTGCACAGCATTCAATACAATATGCTTCTGGAGCCTCGAAAGATTAAATATCAAAGGCTCGCTCCAATGGGAAAGCACCTTCCAGTCCTTCCTCACAGTCCCCTCACAAGAGCATGGAGCATCAACAAGAACCCTGTCAAACTCTATACCCGACCTGTTCAGCTTAGCGCCGTCCATCCGGGTAACAATCGTATTCACAACACCACCCTTGTCAAGATTATACCTCAAGGCCTTGATGCGCGATATATTCGTATCATTCGCAACCACAAGGCCGCTATTCTCCATCATCTCAGCCATCTGCGTCGTCTTCGAGCCGGGAGCAGCGCACACATCAAGAACAGTCTCCTCCTCTTTGGCGCCGAGAACAAGCGCAGGTATCATAGACGATGCTTCCTGCACATAGAAATACCCCAAAAAATGCTCAGGAGTATTTCCCAAAGCCACATCACCCTTATCCTCAACCCAGAACCCCCATTTGTTCCACGGGATGCTTTTGAGCACAAAACCTTCTTCTTCCAGCCTCGACACACATTCATCGCAACTGATTTTAAACCTGTTGACACGTATCGCGCGCCTGAGAGGAATCCTGCAATATTCAAGAAACCTCTTATTTTCTCTTCCCAATAATGCGTGATATCGTGCTTTGAACTTTGAAGGGAGTATAACACTTTCTTTCATTTAGATTCACAACTTTTATGTTCTTATCCGGCAGGTCCACAATGTATCCCCTGCCCATACCGTGATCAGTAAGTGCGCAGTTTATCGCAAGCGTCTTCCCGGCCATTTCACACCCGTTCGACTCATGAATATGGCCAAAAACATGCATGCATGGATTCTTTACAGACAGAAACTTCCGATACTCCATAAATCCCGCGTGAGCATTTGACCATGCGCTGTCAAGGATGCCGTACGGTGGATAATGCGTAACCATAATCAGCTTTTCGCTCGCAACATCTTTTACAGCATCCAGGGTCTCATCAACACCAAACGGCCTGCCTCCCCCGACGCATAAAAAAGAATATTCTCCATATCTGAAAACACCATCACCGACAGTCACATATTTGCTATTGTAATCCATGCCCGAATCCCAGTTGCCCCTCACAATGAAACTCCTGACTTTCAGTCTTTTAAAAAAATTATACGCAAACTGGTTATCCAGAAAATCCCCCGCATTAATAAACACGTCAATATTTTCATTCTCTATAGTCTGCAGAATATTCCCGGCAACCGCAGCATTCCTGTGAATATCTGATGTACAAAGCAATTTCATAATCAGTGGATTAAATTAGGTAACTATAAAAACCTATCTATTTGAGCGCGCCGATGGCTTTTAGTTTGACTCTCAACTTCTCTATGGACCGCGCGACAATATCTTCACTTTTTGCGCCAGTGCACACAATCTTCCCGGAATTAAATATCAGAAACACAACTTTAGGCTCATCAAGCCTGTAAACCAGCCCGGGAAACTGCTCCGGCTCATACTCGCACTCTCCAAGCTCAAATACAATCTTGTTCAGGTCCAGCTTGGCCTTCAGGTCTGCAGAAGCAACAATATTCACGATTTCAACATCAACCTTGTGCGACACATCAATTCCAAGTCCCCTGAATGTCTCAACCGTCTTTTTGATTGCAATTTTTGCATCAGTGAATGACTTGGAGCCTGAGCATATAATCTTGCCTGTAGTAAACACCAGGGTCGAAGCTTTAGGATCCTTTACCCGGTAGACAAGCCCTGGAAAAGATTCAGGCTCATATTCAGCTTCATCCAGGTTCGATGCCAGCATTTCAAGTGAAAATTTAGTATGCGTATTAGCAGAAACCACAATATTCTGAATCTTGATTTCAGCATCTTCTGCAACATTTTTTCCTGCCATAATATCATCTCTGTTAATTAATAATCTTAATATACAATACGTTTCTTTATAAAGGTTAAGCAATTTAGGGCTCTCGTGAAGACATGCTTAACCATATCCGTGATTGCTGCCATAAAAAAAGCACCATCCTGAGTTCCGGGAACCGGATAAAGATGGACTGCCTGCTGGCTATGGTTGATTCTCTGCTCAATACCGCTCGATAATGCGCTTGTAATTGCATTCAGGCGAAGAAATGGCTTTCCTGCACTAAAATCTTTAACAGGTACCCTGCCTGCTGCGCTTAAATATCCGCCCGTTAGTACATGCTCCTGAAAATTAAATCGCGGCAACTGCAAGTTTATTGGACAGCAATATTCATTGTACTTCTGATATTTCATATTTTGTCACCAACTCTATTGTATGCTTTCATAAATTCCATAACACTTTTTATGCACGCATCCATATTAAGATATTTGAATTCTGAGAATCTGCCAACAAGTTCTATCCCGTAATTTTCAAGATACTCCTTAACAATCCTTGTATTTTTTGAATATTCCAGGTCATAAATAACATACGCATACTTGGATCTCTTCACAAGCGAAAAGCAGACCTTCGCATCATCCACAATCCCCATTTTACAAAGATCAGAAACCACTTCATCAATAATCTCTTTATCCTCCCTTTTCCACATATCATCCCTGAAATTGCATGTAATCTCTGCAAGGATGCTGCTTTTGTGGGGCGGCGCAACCACCGGGCTGTAATTCGACGGAAAACTCAACCTGTTAAAAATACCGTCTTTTTTTGAAGGCACATAAAGCCATGATATGTCGTTTATCCTATCAGCATCAACACCGAGCATAACAGTAATCACTGAATTGAATTTAAGCAGGCGGGCAGCATTTTTAACTTCATCCGGCACATTCTCAATCATATTCACAATCTCAGGCAAAGGCAAAGTCGAGATAAGCCGTTTTCCTCTTTGCTCTTTTGTTCCGTCGCTTACAGCGAATCCACCCCCATCTTTCCTGATGGACTTAATCTCAAAATTCACCAAAATCCTATCTTTAACAGGCTCCTCAAATGCCTTAACCATTGCCTGGATGCCGCCGTTTTTCGGATAATAGAAATGCAGCTGGTGCCTGTATCCCTCGGTTTCAATACCAACAGCAGATTTGATAATATCCTCAACAGGCGGCTTTGGAACCCGTCCTGCAATCCATTCTGTGCTCATGTGTTCTGTCCTGAAGTTCCATATTTTCTCATTATAGGGGACCATGTATTTTTCAGCAATGCCTTTCCCAAAAGTCTGGTAAATCCATTCTTTGAAGTTGCATGCATCCTTTTTCTTCAAACCGAGCGTCTTTACAAAATGATAGAGGCATTCATAATTGTCCTTTTTCGGCAGCTCCGACAGCCCGTTCTCAAACGGGTATTTCACATATCTCCCCTTGAAAAAAATCTTGGTATTTCTCCTGTTTTTGACAATGTTGTTCCCGAGTTTATCAACCATGAACTTCAGGACTTCTTTGTCTCTTGAAAAAATAATGTGCGAACCGCCCCAGTCAAAAGTGAACCCCTTTTCACTGGTTGACCTGCAAAGGCCGCCGCATTCTGGATTTTTTTCAAGAATAAGGATATCTTCTTTCATGAGACTCCCAAGCGCAAGAGCGCTAAGACCGCCACCTAAAATTAATGTTTTCATATCACTCACACACGCTTCCCAGCTCCATCAGCAGTATCCAGAAACCTCTTCACAAGAACTGGCTTCAATAACCTGTACTTCATCGCGAACTCAAATACCTTCAATTGCAATGCACTTTCTTTAATATCCTTAACCAATGTCCTGCAATACTCTTCATGCTTCCTGAACCTCTCAATAGAATAATCATCGTATTTAACAGCATCATAACATACATCTGCAGCAGCCCTGCCGCTGATAATTGCAGGCTCAATGCCGGCGCCGACAAGAGGTATCACAAATCCTGCGGCATCACCGCACAAAAGAACTCTCCTTTTGCAGTTGTGAGTGTTTTTGAGCAATGTCATTGGAATCATGTGCGCCTTAACATCCCCTGCCTCAAGACCGTGCTTCCTGACCATCTCATCAAACCGCTTGCGAAGTTTCGCCGAGCATGATACTTTTGTGCCAACCCCGGCATTTACGCACCCGTCCTTTGGTATAATCCATTCATACCCTACAAAATCATGATAAAGGTATCCTACAGCACAATTGCCGTATCTTTTTTCAATCTCTTTATTGCTCATCTTAATCTCTGATTCAATTGCAAGCGCACAGTTCTCCTCGCTCCATCCGTCATTCAGCCCGGTCTTCTTTGCTACAATGCTGTTCACACCGTCTGCGCCAATAACGATTTTTGATGTGAACGCGCCTTTTTTCGTGGCGACTTTCACTTTCTTTGAATCAGCTAAAACATCAGATACCCTGCAGTTGTCAATCACCTTTGCTCCCGACTCAATTGCCTTCCTTGTAATCAGGTAGTCAAACTTCTTGCGCAAAAACATAAACGAGGGATAATCCCTTTCAATCATAATCTTCCCGTCAAAATAAACCTTTAGCCTGTCAGTTCTCCTCTCGACAATATCCTCAACTTCAGTTCCATATATCCCGACAACATTCCTGATGGTCGGGCAAAACATCCCCCCGCACGGCTTATCCCGTGGAAGTTTCTCCTTTTCCAGAAGCAGCGTCTTCAACCCGTATTTTGCGCACTTTTCAGCAGCAGCGCTGCCACCCGGTCCTGCCCCCACGACAATAATATCATAATCATACATAATAGTACCCTTCTATCAATTCACGCCAAAATATTTAAAACCCACTCACCCAGACACGAAAACACAATATAATTGAACCATATATGCGTCACAGTGAAAATGATTCCGCCAATAACCGGCGCCCTGTAAACACAATAATAAATGCCGCCTGTTAAAACATCATAAAGCACAGTAAGCCCCACACCCCAGAGCACGATGTGTGCCGGGCTTAAGTTGGCAGTGCCTGCAATCACTGCAACAACAGCGATGCCTAATAGCGCAACCGGCAGGTAGCGCGCCTCTTCATGAGTGTACACAATGCTGATTGGATAGGCAAGGAGGCCGACAAGGGCGCCCATGAGTGGCCCGAAAAGCACAGCACAGAGCACAGTACCAAACACTGCAAGGTCAATGCCAAGCTGCAGTCTCAGATGCTTTTGGTACATCCTCGAGATAACTGCTGCAGCAATGAATCCTGCTGTTACAAGCAATGGCCTGAAAAAGATACCTAAAATAATCATCGCACCGGCAATAATTACTGGGTAAAACACAATATTTTTGTTGAATGCCTGGTTGTGTATTAGTGAATCAGCTTTAATGTCCTGATAGTTATGTATTTTTGTAAGTTTGGGGGCAGGTGAGAATTCTCTGCCGGTTAAATGAATTGCGGGAGTGTTTGGTGCGCGCGCATTGCGCGGGTTAATCCCCCTCAAAACAACATCAATAAGCCATCCGAACATAGACGCAACCTGCAATATCATTAGCGCCGTGGTCAGGTCGCCCATCAGTTATCATCTTTAGTCAAACAAGGCTGAAGTCATCACTCCACGACAGAAATGATTAACCGCATAATTTTTAATATCTAATGAATCTCCAAAAAAAGCGCAGCAATTATCATAATCTACAAATTCTCATGCGTAATCGGCATGAACTTGATTCCGTACTGGATAATTCCCTCTTTCCCGTCCTCATAAATCTTCCTGAAACTGGCTTCCACGCGCAGCCCTATCTTAAGGTTCTTCGCATCGCAGTCAACAACCTGGCCAAGCACATCAGGCCCATTGTTGTCAAGCCTGACAATCGCAAGAGCATAAGGAACACTCTTTTCAAACCCGGCAGGCGGGGCATATATCTGTGTATAAGTGACGATTGCACCATAATTGCTGAACCTCTTTTCAACAATTTTCCCTGTCCTTCTGCATTTCGGGCATAGTTCCCTTGGAGGATAAAAATCAGTATTGCACTTTTCACAATGCGTTCCGATAAGTTTATACTTGTTTTTAAACCGCCTCCAAAGCATAGGAACGGATGTTCTGTGCATACCTAAAACCTCCTGAATATATTAACTACGCATGTAGCGCCGCTTCCGCCGATATTGTGCGTCATCCCTATATTGGCGCCATCAATCTGCCTTTTGCCGGCATCGCCACGAAGCTGCGCAACTATTTCAGCAGCCTGCTTAATGCCGGTAGCCCCGACAGGATGCCCGCATGCCTTGAGCCCCCCGGATGTGTTAATCGGTATTTTGGACCCTATCTGCGTATTCCCATCCTCAATAAACTTCCCGCCAGCACCCTTCTTACAGAACCCGAGATCCTCAGTAGCCATCACCTCAGCAATAGTAAAGCAGTCATGGACCTCGCATACATCTATTTCCTTTGAGCTGACGCCTGCCATCCTGTAAGCTGCCTTTGAAGCATCCACAGTTGCCTTAAGTCCAGTCAGAGACGCCCTGTCATGCAAAGCAAGAGTATCAGATGCCTGCCCGCTTCCTGCGACATAAACAGGCGTATCGCAGTATTTCTTTGCAAGGTCTTCCCTGCACAAGATAATTGCTGCTGCCCCGTCAGTAAGAGGCGAGCAGTCAAGAAGAGTCAAAGGATCAGCAATCATTGTCGAATTAAGGACCTTATCAACACTAATCTCAAACGGGTACTGCGCAACATCCCTGTTCATGGTAGCATTATGATGGTTCTTGACAGCAGCAGCAGCCAACTGCTCATGAGTTGTCCCGAAATCATGCATATGCCTGCGTGCCATCAGCGCATAAAGCCCCGGGAACGTCAGGCCATGGAAACCTTCCCATTCCTCGTCAGCCGCACCCATGAGACCAACAGTAGCAAACTCAGTGGAAATATCCGTCATCTTCTCAGCCCCGCCGACAAACACGATATCATGCATACCGGACATGATTGAAAACAGGCCCTGCCTTAATGCTAGGCTCCCGGAAGCGCATGCTCCTTCAACGCGCGTGGACGGGATACTTAACCCTGCCTGGTCAGCAACAAGAGCCCCAAGATGCTCCTGCCCGCAGAACCTGCCGGCACTCATGTTTCCAATAAACATAGCATCAAGGTCACCGGACCCGATATTCGCATCATTGATTGCCTTCATCCCTGCCTCAAGAGCAATATCCCTGAGTGACTTGTTCCACAGTTCCCCGAATTTCGTCAGTCCAAGACCAATAGCAGCAACGCGCATAATTATACCTCACACAGATATTTTACCCCTGAATTTTGCATAAGTCGGATAGTCAATGTAAATTTTGCTGTCAACATACATCTTGGTTGTTTTTGCAAGAGCCCTCCTCTTGTCAACAAGATCACTAACAGTCAAAGCAAAAGAATCAGAACCTGCACCTGAGCCGTAAGATGTTACAAATATTCTCTCGCCTGCTTTTGCAACATCCAATACAGCAGACAATCCAAGAAGAGAGCATCCTGAATAAGTATTTCCGACTTTCTGGACAACAAAACCGCTTGTCATTTTCTCTATCGGTATATTGAACTTTCTTGCCATGCCCAGAGGAAATTTGCCGTTAGGCATATGGAAAACCACATGGTCAAAATCATCAATTTTGGCACCCATCTTTTCAAGAAGCCCTGTTGTTGCACTTGCAACATGCCTGAAATAAGCAGGCTCTCCTGTGAATCTGCCGCCATGCGACGGGTATTTCGCATAGTTCCTTCTCCAGAAATCAGGCGTATCTGAAGAGAAAGAATATGTTTCATCAATCTTTGCAATCATTTCATTATTCTTGCTCCCGACAATAAACGCAGCTCCCCCGGCAGCAGCAGAATATTCTAAAGCATTTCCCGGCGCCCCCTGCGCAGTATCCGCGCCAATCGCAAGCCCATACTTAATCATGCCTGACGATACAAGTCCCATGGCCATCTGGATGCCAGCAGACCCTGCCTTGCATGCAAATTCAAGGTCCGCAGCAGTATAATCATTTGATGCGCCAATTGCCTCTCCGACAATAGTGGATGTCGGCTTGACAGCATACGGGTGCGATTCAGAGCCGACATATATTGCGCCGATGTCTTTTGGATTGATTTTTGCTCTTCTTAGGGCGTTCAGCGCAGCATGCACAGAAATCGTGGCAGTATCTTCATCATAATTCGGGACTGCTTTTTCATCTATCTTGAGGCCGTTTTTAATAGCATTTCCGTCTTTACCCCATACCTCTGCGATAGTCTCTACCTTTATCCTGAAGCGCGGTATATACGCGCCATAACCAACAATGCCGCTATTCATCAAATTTCACCCAAAACATCTGAAGAATCTCTGTTTAGACTAAAATTAAAGATACTAATTATTGATAGAATAGATTTAAATTCATAAATGAAGGATTCGAAAAACATCAACAATTGACGAACATCAATATGACTTCTCAAGCATATCCTTTGCCTCAGCATAGCGCCCGTTATTATAAAGAAACTGTGCATAATTCCTGTAAATCTCCTTGTTTTCAGAATCAAGTGAAATCGCCTTTTTGTAATTCGCCTCAGCATCTTCTTTAAGCCCGAGTTCTGCAAGCACGTTTGCATAGTTCAATACAATGCCCGTATTATTTGGATTAAGTGTAAACGCTATTTCAAACTGCTCTCTTGATTCATTGAGCATGCCAAGTTTCTGGAAAAGGACTCCAAGATCATTTCTTGGGGGAACATAGTCACTGTCAATTTCTATGGCTGCCCTGTATTGGTCCAGAGCTTCATATGTCCTGTTCATCCTCTCAAGAGCAAGACCATAGCCGTATCTGGTTTTCTTGTTATCCGGCTCAAGTTCAACCGCCCTGGAATAATATTTCAAAGATTCACTGTAGTTTCCTGTGATAAAATACAGCTCCCCAAGCGCCGCAACAACTCTCACATCATCATTTTTGATGCTTTCTGCCTTCTTAAGGCAGATGATGCTGTTATTATGGTCATTCACTGCAATGTACTGGTTGCAAAGTGTAATCTGCTCATTCAGTCCCTTTGCATCCAAAGAAGGAGCAGAATTATTTATGGTGATATTACCTGGCGTAAAGTCAAGAACCATTCCTTTAGGACTATTTGAGTCAATATAGCTGAAAATAAGCCCGCCTGTAATCACCGCAATAACAATAAGCGCACTGGCAAAATAGCTGCGCTTCATCCCGGGAATCCTGAACACGTCTGGTTTCTGCTCTGCTTTTTTCAAAGATTTTTTTGTATCTGCATCATCCTTCGCAGAGTTGCGCTTAACTTTCTTTTTCTCAGCATCTGCCTTTTTCACAAGACCACAAATAATAATTAGAATACTACAATTAAAATATTATGCGTGATTTGTCTGAAAAACTCAGGCAACTTATCCCTTCAACTCTTCCAGAACTTCCTTAGCCCTGTCGACGCGCACGTTCTTCTCCTTCACAAGAACCTCAACAACCTTATCAATCATCTCACCCGTCGCCCCTGCCATCTGCGCAATATTTCTTGCATGAAGCCCCATGTGCCCCCTTTGTATGCCCTCAGTTGCAATAGCGCGAAGCGCAGCCAGGTTCTGCGCAAGCCCGACAGCAGCCATGACCCTCGCAAGCTCACTTGCACTTTTGACATCAAGAATCTTTCTTGCAACCTTTGCCACAGGATGCACCGAAGTCGCCCCCCCGACAGTTCCGACAGCTAAAGGCAGCTCAATGCTCCCAACAAGGTCCCCGTCCTTATTTTTCTCCCATTTAGTAAGCGGCTTATACTCGCCGTTCATAGCAGCATAAGAATGCGCCCCCGCCTCAACTGCGCGAAAATCATTGCACGTCGCAACTGTCACAGCATCAATGCCATTCATAATGCCCTTGTTGTGCGTAGAGCAGCGGTACGGGTCAGCAAGTGCAAGAGCATAAACCTTAATAACCCCCTCAACAGCATCCTCCCCGCCAACTGTCTTCTTATCAAACACAGCCCGGGCCCGCGCAATCCGAAACTTCGCAAGATTCGTGATAATCCTTAAATACACTTTCCCTCCGCTGATTTCCTCTACAAGCGGCTTGCACGCCTCAACCATTGTGTTGACAGCATTGGCGCCCATCGCATCCCTGCAGTCAACCATCAGATGCACAACAACCATAGGCCCGGCAATAGAATCAATAAC
>JAIWAJ010000028.1:0-11023 GCA_048634435.1 Methanosarcinales archaeon | reverse complement strand
ATTTGACTATGTGTCTGAGTCTACGGAGCAGTATGTTGAGGGGACGGTTACTATATGGCATAACTACCGTAATGGCATACATACTGGCGAGACATCTGATTTCGATTTTGAAATAATAGATGGAGAAGTTACAGATATTCCATTTGCTACTGATGTTACTGTGAGGGTAAAGAGTGATGGCTGGATTGTAGCTTGGCTTACAGATGAACAAAATATGAGTGATATGGTTTTTTGGAATGATGTAGAGTATTATAATAAACATCCTCTAGATACAACACTCGGTCAAGCTATCTGGCGTATCACTGACAGAGTTGGTGCAAGCTATGACAAGAACAATGTAGGATACTATAGCTATGAGTATCCTAATGCTGACAGGTTATTGATTGGCGGGAGAACACTCAGCGGAGGGCGACATTCTTCTTGTATTTATTATTTCCTAATACCTTCGGTTATTACAATATACGAAGCAGATATTTTATGGGCGTCGTATTTAGAAAATTATCTAATACGCGGTCTAAACTATGGAATAATAAGGATAGATAGTGAAGAAATCTATAATAAGAACACAACTAATTTTGGCGTAGGGTTATACGAATATGCAGGATACTCCAAAAATATTATTCTGGTTCCAAGAGATATACGGCATACGGTTTACATGGAGGACAATGGTTGGTGGGATCGGGGTCGTAGTACTCTGAAATCAGCCGTTGCCCTCCTGTATAAGGCAGGATAATGAGATGACGGATGAGGAAGAGGAGGGCTTAGATGAGAACAAATTGTTGCATGTTAGGCGCTTTGGTACTTGTTCTGTTTGTAGCGCCAGCTTACGCTACTGAAGTTGAACTGACGGACACGGAGTTTACAGTAGTCAATAGCAATACATCATCTCCAAATAGTTCTGTCTTGGATGCAAGTGGTTCACCTGTTCAGTCAAATCCCTCCGGTGATAGTTATGTTATAGATACAGAATATAGTGTAGCGGATGCAGGTGCAAGGATTCCAAGCAGTGACGCTCTGGATGCGAGTAACTCACCTTACCAGCCAAATCCGTCAAACCAGAGTTATATCATAGATACTGAATTCATGGTTGTAGATAAGTCAGAACTTAAGCCATGGAGTGGTGATTCAACTCCGATAATAATACCAATCGCCTCCTTTAACCACACTACATCGGGCCTGACTGCACACTTCATATCGACCAGTTACCACACCAATGGATACATCACTGCCCACCATTGGAACTTCGGAGATGGCAAAACATCCAACATCCAGAACCCAACCCATATTTATAGCGCCAGTGGAAAATATCCTGTAACCCTGACCGTAACAGGTAATGACAGTTACAAGGGATTAAAGACAAAAACCATATCAATAGATGGCAGTACAATAACCCGTGTAAGCCATCCGTCAGACATCCCATACGGAACTGAGTTGACTGTTGAGGTCAATACGAAAGTTGAAACAGATATAGCAGTCAATCTCGCCTCGTTCCATCAAACCAAGCACGGAACTGCTGTAATCTTCAATATAGATACAACTGCACTCACCAAAGACAAACATACCTTGACTGTAACTGCCGGGCCAGACATCTACACAAATCAAATCATAATCTATGAGCCGGCAATTTATCAATCGATAACGAAGGGACTCGACGACATTGGCGCCTGTTCAAAGGATGAGATGCGCGAGATATCAGGAATAACAGGACATACACTGACGAATCACATCTACACAATCCTGCTCAAGGTTGAAGTAGGAAATAGTGTCACAGCAGGTGACGTATTGAATAATCTTCGGGATAAACTGGGTTTTCTTGGTGGTGAAGTCAAAACACAACTTGAGATATTCAAAAACATTCTGGTAACCATTGACCCATCAGCCAGTAATCATGCAGATGATATGGACCATGTTATTAATTCCATAACCAATATCCAGACTGCAATCAATGAATTCAATGAGCAGGTAAGTGATGAAAACATCGTCGGAACTGTCAATGAATATGTAACAAAACCTGCAGTATATACAGTAATATGTGATGATGAAGCAAATTCAATAGATACACGAACACAAACAGCAAAAGGCGACCTTGGCTCGCACTACCCACCGGATCAGGTTGATACAGCAAATGAAGTTCTTTTGATAGGCAAAGAAGCAATAGCTAATACAGATGCTGAGCAAATCTACCGGTTACATATTGGAACTGTTCTCGGGCATGATATCAATGTAGAGCCAACACTGGATTATCTCGCTGAAAAACAAACAGAATCATTAAATCCACCGGATATGTGTGCTCTCGGCCATTGCATTCCAGGGAAGTACAATCCTGTATGGGTCTACCATATGACTGTTGCAGATGCTGAATCAATTTTAACTGTTCCGGCATACATTGGCTGGATTCCGGCAACTCCCGAAGACGAGATAATACAACCTTCATTTGTCGTCATGTTTGAACCTGTTACAATGACTATTCAGGCGATTAAAGCGTACATGAAATATGCTGATATGATTGAGAAATTTTCTCCGTGGCTGATTGATGGTGGAATGATTGTATCAACTGATTTATTGTCAAAAGAAGTTGATGAAGAACACGCAGATGTCATACAGGCAATCTATGATATAATTCAGCCGTCAGGTGCTAGCAGCGTGAGTACTCCAATATCTACAAAGAGCAGTTTACATGTGCCAAAAGGAAACATACTGGTCACAACATCACCTGATGGAAAGATAAGGGGCTTTAAGTACGTAAAATCAGATTCAGTATTTTCGGCACCGAAAAATCAGCGGGTTATCTCATTGAATACAGGATGGTCCCAGTCATTTGAGTCAGAGTCACAAAACATCTCAATTGCCATTATATCTGATGAGTCCAGTTACAATATTAACGAGACAGTATATTTGACTGTTAACATCAGTTCAGACGCATATGTCGAAGATGCAATGCTGTGGATTTTTGTCCCTGAAGCAAATACAACAATAAAAGATATCTTCGATATTACAACCGGGAATATGAATAAGGACTACAACTTCACAATCCGGAGTGAAACATGGCATGTCCCAAAAGTATATCTTGCCAACTTTGGAACGATTCTTGCAGAGAATTATACCTCCTTTGGTGTGGGGTCGCAAAGTCCTGAAAGCGGAGTTATGATCATAGATTATGATGAATTCTACAACCCCGGGATTGTGAATATAGATGTGACAATCCACAACTCAGGTGATGTCCCGCTTAATTCAAAACTGGAATATTCCGGCTCACATCCGGACTTAACTGGTCTGGTGAACATACCCCCACTAGAGAAGGGGGAAAGTATAGTAGAGCAACTGACATTTGATCTGACAACTCCCGATATTTACGAAATGCACTTTATGCTGAACTCAAGCGCTGGTGCGCTTGACTATAATATCGCACGGTTTACTGTGAGAGCACATGATACACTCCTTGCATTTCCATCGACAGACAAGCCTATCTACAACGCAAGCGAATATGTGAACATTACAGTCACAATAAAAAACATTACACTCACGGTCGTTGATTTCCCATACTCTGTAAGCACGACAACACCGTCCGGCAACGTCATCAGTTCAACATCTTTTGTACCATATCACAATGGCACATATATTGTAAAAGCAAAGCCAGTCGCAGAAGGATACTGTGTCGTCGAAGGTGAAACACTCTTCATTGTAGAAAAGCAGAGCAGTCTGGTGGTAGAGACTGAAACCATTGATAACACAACCATGATTAAAGTAAAAACAGATGCAGGTGGCGCTGTCAAAAGCGCAGATGTCGTCGTCAATGGGCACACATCAAAAACAGATGAAAATGGCGTTGTTGAATTCACATCGACAAATGCAACTCAATTGATTATACGGGCTGAAAAGTTCGGTTTCAATCCAGCTGTGGTGTCAGTGAATCTCTCTGTTGCGCAGGAAGAACCATTGCAAGTCAGCATCGTTCCGGTGAATATAGATATAATGCCAGGAGAAACAGTTTATGCAACAGCAATAGTAACTCAGGGCGGGGAACACAACTTAGAGATTATGGACATGATTTGCAAGGATACTAATGGAGATGGTAACTGCAACGATTTGCTGTCTAATCCATGCGCTGAAATATCTATAGTATTTGATGATACAGATAACCTGACCACAACGACTGATTTTAACGGTGAAGCAAAAATAAAAGTAACTCTTGATTCATCGGCAACACAAAACACAAAATACTGGTATTCTGTTCGAGCTGGCAATGGTCAATGGGAAGAAGCGAGCATAACTGTAAGAACAGCGGTAATTCCTGAATTCTCAACAATATTTTTGCCAATAATGCTAACGCTCTTATCTCTCATGGCCATAAAAAGAAAAATAATAAAAAACCATCCAACTGTCTAAAAAAATAAAAGAAAAAGTGAAAATGCCAAAAGGCACTTCCATCCATTGTTCAAATTGTGTCAGCTTTCAACTTTAGTATTTGCCGTTTAGTGTACCTGCTGCTTTTAGACTAATACCTGCAGAGCTTTGGTATGTTACCACAATAGGCATAGCATAGCATGATCCAACTGTTCCGGGATTCGCACCTGCACAAGCAGCTATCGTTACTGGTACGGATGAGCCATCAGGTATCGTTGTTGTATCTCCGACAGCAGCTACTGTGCCACATTGTACTGAAATCAAGTCTATGCTTTTACCAACATTATTTTTAAGCAGAATAGCTAGATTTCCTGTGGTTGCATCAATAGCATACTCATTTCCATCAGGATAAACTGTTCCTGATATTGCAAATCCTGTTGCGCCTTCTGCGCACTTTTTGCTCGAGAACACCTGCGTATACAGCAATGCGCCAACAATGGCAATTGCCAGTATTGCCCAACCGTACGTCATTAAATATTCTGTTGCTGACTGAGCCTTTCTTGCTTTGAAGAAATTAAATCTCATTTCTAATCCCCCTCCATTTTTAATCATAACATCTTTGTGTTAGATTTTCATTAATATTACCAATTATGCTGAACTAGTATATAAATCTTTCGTGATTCCACGCATATTTTGTACCGTCACACACGTAGTAAAAGGAAAAAACAAAAAGAGCACTCAAAGTGCTCCTCGAAGTTGATCCTTACAGTCCGGCATCCTTTTTCATGGCTTCAGCCTTATCCGTATTCTCCCATGTGAAGTCCGGATCATTCCTGCCGAAATGGCCGTAAGCTGCCGTTTTCTGATAAATAGGACGCAGCAGCCTGAGATTATCAATTATTGCTTTTGGCCTCAGATCAAAATGCTTCCTTACCAGCTCGACAATCTTATCTTCAGGTATCTTCGCAGTCCCTTCAGTATCAACATTAATTGAAACCGGCTCTGCAACTCCAATCGCATACGCTACCTGAACTTCGCACTTGTCTGCAAGTCCTGCAGCAACAATATTTTTTGCCACCCATCTTGCAGCATATGACCCTGACCTGTCAACCTTTGATGGGTCCTTCCCGGAAAAGCATCCTCCTCCGTGGCTGCCGTGGCCCCCGTAAGTATCCACAATTATCTTCCTCCCGGTCAGGCCGGTATCTCCATGCGGGCCCCCGACTGCGAACCTTCCGGTCTCATTTACGTGGAACTTTGTATTCTCATCAAACCATTCACCAGGTATTACCTTCTTTATCACATGCTCTATAATATCCTTCTTTATCTGGTCATGTTCCGCAGACTCCTCGTGCTGGGCCGCGATAACTACGGTCTCGACCCTCTTTGGAACGCCATTGACATACTCGACAGTAACCTGCGACTTGCCGTCAGGCCTGAGATATGGGAGCACACCGCTTCTCCTCACCTCTGAGAGCTTCTGGCACAATTTGTGCGCAAGAACAATAGGCAGCGGCATAAGCTCCGGAGTCTCATTTGTCGCGTAGCCGAACATCAATCCCTGGTCGCCTGCACCCTGCTCATGAGTCGCAGTCTCATTCACACCAACAGATATATCCTGCGACTGCTCATCAATTGACGTCAGGACACCGCAGGTTTTCCAGTCAAACCCGGAACGCGCGTTCTCATATCCTATCTGCTTCACAGTCTCCCTCACTATCTTCGGAATATCCACATATGACGATGTAGTTATCTCCCCTGCAACAATTGCCACGCCAGTTGTTACCAGCGTCTCGCAGGCGACTCTTCCTTTCGGGTCCTGTGCCAGTATTGCATCAAGAATCGCATCAGATATCTGGTCTGCCATTTTGTCAGGATGACCTTCAGTTACTGATTCTGAAGTAAACAGATGGGTTGTTCTTTTGTTTGTCATATTATTACACCTCTATATTTGTTTTCCATTTATTAGAAATACGAAATCTCATATACAATAGACACCACTGGCTTAAATATAATGCTGTCACATTTATTCTGATTGGAATAATTTGTCTGTGGTGATTTGAGCTTTGTCACCGATGTTTATGTCGCGTCTTTGTGTGTAACCGGCATTTACTTCAAGCACATACTTAGAACTCACTTTCGGCCCGTATGTAGGGCATACTGGCGTCGTGCAGGGCTGCGCATCATTCTCAATATAGACCACCCTGCCATCATCATCCATCCAGATGATATCAAGAGGAATAAGCGTATTCTTCATCCAGAACATATGCGCACCCTCATTCCCAAATACAAACAGCATGCCACCGGACTCAGGAAGATAACCGCGATTCATCAGCCCGGTCCTGATTTCCTCTGGGCTCACTGCAATCTCCACCTCAACGCATGACTCGCCAAAGCAGACAGTATCATCATGCACCTGCTTCTGCGCAACATGGGCAAGCGACAAAAAAGCAGCCACAAAACCAACCGCCACAAGTGCAACAACCATTCTTTTCATGAGAGCTTTCTTGTTCATATTATCTGTTTTTTGCCGATTTTATTTAAACCTACTGACTTCAACCTTTCATCCCCAAGATTTTTAACCTATTGCAACCAACAATATACAATGCGCAACCTAAAAATCCACAAGACAACCACCCCGAACTCGCTTTCAAAGTGGTACAATATCAAAAACCCGCTAAAAGTCATCCTCAACTTCATAACAATATACACTGCCCGCTACTGCCCGTCGCTTGCGCTAAAAAGGGCGCTTCTGCGCACAACCGGCATGAAAATCGGCAAAAACACATCAATCGGCCTCTCTGCAACCTTTGACATATTCTTCCCGGAACTCATCGAAATCGGCGAAAACTGCATAATCGGCTACAACGCAACAATACTCGCGCACGAATTTCTCATAAGCGAATACCGCACAGGCAAAGTAAAAATAGGCAGCAACGTGATGATCGGCGCAAACACGACCATCCTCGCCGGGACAACCATAGGCGACAATGCGCAGATATCAGCAATGACACTCGTAAACAAAGACATCAAAAAAAATGAACTCGTAGGTGGAATCCCATTAAGGCAATTAAAATAATCGCAAACAATACACTTTGCCTGAAACTCATAATTCTGATAAACATAATCGGCACACTATTCGGCTTCTGGTACTACAGGTACCAGCTCCCATCCACTCCGCTCCACAAAATAATCTTCGTACCCGACTGCCCACTATACACCCTCTCACTCGGATGCCTCCTGATCATGTACATGCTTGGAAAAAAGAGCACAATGCTCGCAGCAATAACATTTATCGGGCTCATAAAATACGGGTTCTGGACACTCCTCGTAGTATTCCTGTATCGAAACGACTATTTCCATCACGACCCGCTGCTGTACACCATCCTGTTCATCCTCCACATCGGGATGATTGCAGAAGCATACATTATCCCGCAGATATCCGGGTTCACAAAAAAAACACTCATAATTGCACTTGTATGGTTCATCACAAACGACATAATGGACTATTTCTTCGGCACAATACCAGTTCTTATGAACAACTCCTACTTCAGTCTTCTCGCTGCTGAAAGTTTCCTTATATCAATAATACTGGTAATATACGCAGGAAAATACATATCGTGATATCATGGACTGGTTTGCTCTCTCACTCATCGCAATGGTGCTCTACGGCATACAGAACTTCATATACAAGATAGTCGCAGAAAAGAATCTCAACACAGGTCTTGTATTGATGTCAAGCTTCACCACCGCAGGAGTGCTTTCAGGCGTACTTCTGTATTTCAACTTCGTGCCACTGGCAGGCATCCACATCTTCGTATTTGCAGCCATCCAGGCCTCGTTTTACCTAATGTCGCGCTATGTAAAAATCGAGTCTTTCAGGTATCTTCCGACAGTTGTCGCCCTGCCGATATCGCGTACTCATTTTGCAATAACTGCGCTCCTCGGGATAATTATCCTAAAAGAACAATATACCCAAAACACAATACTTGGAATATCCCTGTTTCTCATTGTTGTACTTATTCTTTCAGGCAATAATGCCAAAAAAGGAATTACAGCCCCTAACTTCAGGGCAGGATTCGCACTGGCAGTGGCAACCGCCATTTTCACAACAGTTTCGGAATTTATGGTAAAGATTGCAGCAACACAATACAATGTCCTGCTGTTCATGTTCTTGAGCTATGTCTGGCTTATACTGCCGTCACACCTGCTCAATTTGAAGCAGGGCAGCAGCAAAAGCAATAGAAAATCCTGCATCGTATTCGGTTTTCTTATAGGTCTGTTCAACTTTGCCTCATTTTTCACAGTCATGAGCGCCCTGAAAACCGGCCCGGCATCTGTGATATTCCCAGTCATCGGCCTGAACATGCTGGTAACTGTTTTTCTTGCTGTGATAGTATACCATGAAAAGATTACATCCCGCAGACTGGTAGCTCTTGTCCTGTCAGTTCTGGCAATTTTCTTACTCAGGCAATAATTGCTCAGAAATTATAGGTTACGGCACCTGATAGTTAAATATATAAAGCGGTAAACGTAGAGTTGATAAAAGGAGGAGACTAAATAATGGCTGCGAGGTTATCATAGATGAAAATAAAAAGAAAATCCACTGCTCAGTTCAATGCTCTGGTCATTATTACTGGCTTGTTTCTGATACTATTACCGGCATCGGTTCATGCAAGTTGGTGGAATCCTTCCTGGGGATATAGAAATACTGTAGATCTCACCGGCTCTGCTTCGGACTTAACAGATTATCAGGTTAAAGTTACTGTTAACTTTATAGGCGGTAAAATGAAAAGTGATTTCTCTGATATTCGATTTATATCATCTGATGACGTAACTTTGCTTAGCCACTGGAGAAAATCATACACACCGTCATCAACTGCTGAGTTGTGGGTGAAAGTTCCTTCAATTCCTTCTTCCGGAACAATGATTTACATGTATTATGACAATCCTTCTGCTAATTCTGCAAGTAATGGAGAAGCTACTTTTGATTTTTTTGATAAGTTTGAGCCGTCCAGCAGCAAATGGACTGTCTCTGGTTATGCGCACTCTACCACAGGCACCGGATATGTCCGCGCTTATAAAACTGCGCCTGGCAGTGTTTCTTCTGATTTGGTCTCGAATGTATTTGGTTCCGGAGATTTCAAAGCCTATCTAAAGATTAAAAGCGAAGGTTATAAACAACATTCCAGCTGTAGTTATAAACACGAATTAAAACTTGTAAGCGACAGCGGAGAATCAGGATTAGATTCTTCTGCATATTCTGATTTTACAGATAAGAGCTATACAATTTCAGGAGATAATTTAAGACTGAAACTTTACGCGTACGCTAAAGGATGCGAAAGTACAGTAACAAAATCTTCGGGAAGCGGTGATGGTACTTGCAGCGGAAATAGCTGTAGCGCCGGTGTAATTGCTCCAGGCTGTCCTGCGGGATATGGCGAGATCAATTATTATTGTAAACAAATATCTTATTATGATCCCTGTTGTCATGGTGGTTGTGGTGCTGGTCATGGGTGCTGGGGGACGACTTGTAGAGAATATAGAGTATGCAAAAATCCATCTTTGTCAGCTGAGGCGAAGTTGTGGATAGATGATTTGTATGTAAGAAAATATGCATCACCTGAACCGGTTGCGAGTTTTGGGACAGAAGAGTTAGGCTGCACGATAGATGGAGGTTCCTGTTCCGCGGATGATGAATGCTGCTCAGGCCACTGCAAACCGGATTACGTCGGCACAGAAAAGTTCTGCGCTGATGCTGACCAGTGCGTGCATGATGGAAACGTTTACAACAACGGGCAAAATGCACCAGACTGCTGCACAGGAGACAATAAAAGATATTGTAATGCAGGCACATGGGCTTGTGCAAGCTGCGGAACAGACACATGCACAGGAGCTTGTGGAACAGGAGTTAACAGCTGCAAGTGGAGGGATTTCTACTGTTCACTTGGAAATTGCGGCTCAACTGATTATGACTGTGATGGTGCTCAGTCTCGTTGTGGTGCCTGCAAAGGCATAGGTTATTGGAATCTTGGGGGAGAAGTTTCTGCTAACTCCTGTTGCGGTGATGATTCCGGTGAATACAAAAGGACAAGGCAGTGCACATCAGGGTGCATATCTGACAATAGTGATGATGCCTGCTGTGATGCCAGCAATAAATGCGTTTATACTTCTGTGTGCTATGCTGACAATGCATGTTTAGGTGCATTGAAATGCAGTTCCAGCTCATGGATAGAGCATTGCACCAATGGGGTTCAGGATTGTGATGAAACTGGAGTTGATTGCGGTGGAGCAGATTGCTGTTCATGTGACGCCCAGGCATGTTCTCTGGACGGGGATTGTTGCTCGGGACATTGCGCTGCTGACTATAACGGCACTGGAAAATGGTGCGAGCCGCCGACTTCCTGCGCCCACGAAGGAGTTGAGTACCTGAATGGTGTGATAGCTCCTGATTGTTTTACAGATGGTTGTTCTGAATGGCATTGCAATTCGGGAACATGGTCCACAGCAGACTGTGGTTCTTATACGTGCTTTGCAGGAAGCTGTACTCTTGCCTGTTCTCAGGCCTGCGGCGCGACCTGCGATGAAGATTCAGACTGTACACTGTCAAATGCCTGCGGGGACATTCCGGGCGGCTAATGTTGATTTTGTTTTGCGATTAGATCGGAAGAGTACACGT
>JAIWAJ010000027.1:0-11389 GCA_048634435.1 Methanosarcinales archaeon | reverse complement strand
ATAATAGACGAAACCCACTTAATCGCAGACACTCACAGGGTGCTCTCAGGCATAGAATACAATGGACAAACATTAACAGACGAAAGTTTTGCCTACAACAACGACATTGGCACCTTGGACCTATACGGCCTGAAATCCGAAGTAGGTACAAACACACTCAAAATAAACTACATTCCATCTGACCCCCAATGGTCACACATGACAGAATCACCCACATCACCAGCCGAATGGAAAACATACACAGAATACACATTCACCATAGACTGGACAGATGACTACAGTATAGAATCCACTGCATTCGAACTCAACAACAGAACATACAACAACACAATCAAATCAGGCAGCACATACACATACAAAACAACAGGTCTTGCCTGCGGCGAGCACAAATATTCATGGCGCGCAAAAGACACAGACAATAACTCAGTCACCACACCATATAAGACATACACCATAACCTGCGACAATTCTGACAACGACAACGATTCAGGCGAACCCGCAGCCACAACCAGCACAGGAGCAACCCAGGCATACAGCGACGAAACCACCATAGAGACAGAAACAGAACAACCAGAAACCATCCCAAATCAGGACACTGCCGAACATAACCCCGAAACAGGCGATGAACCAAAAAACCATACAGAACAAACAAACACAACACAACTATCTGACCCAAACAAGACAGAAACATCTCTTTTAAGCAAAATAACAGGATACTTTGCCACTTTCGCATCAATTGGCTCCTTCACAACACCGCTCATGGCTCTGACAGTTCTTGGATTACTCATTGCAAACAGCACTGCAAGAAAATACATACCAAAAATAATCTCAGGAAGGCATGAAAGGCAGGGGGGATTCAACAACATATTGAGAAAGAAAAACCTGCTAAGAATAAGAAACCTCACACGGTCGGGACGAACATGACACGCAAATTCAAATCACAGGTAAAAGCAGCCGGAAACATCCTTATCATGATAGTCATAATACTGGTGTCATTCATGCTCCTCTCAACAGCAAACGCAGACATCGTAACACCTGCATACTACCTCCACTGGGTTGACCCTGCGCTCACAGTCGGACTTGGAACAACAACAAACCGCCTCTTCAACGACACATCACCAGGCACAACCCTAAAAGAAGAAACATTCTCAAGCAACACCTGCTCAAACGAAGACTGCCCATACTACAAGTTTTACTCCCCTGTATTCGACTACAACACAAACATCACAGGCACCCAGGCATTTTCCCTGTGGATGTACATCGACAGCGACAACCCCTCAAAAGACGAGATCAGCATAGACTACGTAAAACTCATCGACTTCGACCCTGGCGACGCATCAACAACCACTATAGCAACCAACGACACAGACGTTATAATGGACACAGAGACCTACACAGAATACCTGTTCACACTACCCGGCGTAAACTACATCCTCCCGAAAGGCCACAGGATACTTGCAGAGATACATCCCTACGTTTCAGATGACGCAGGCTCCCAAAGCTCAAAAAACCTAATATTCACAATCGGCTACGACACAAGCGCAAGAAACAGCAGAGTCAACCTGTCCTACTCAAGCGTCACACTTACAGCAAACATGACATCTCCCGCATCAACAATATACGGCTATCCCGGCGCAACATTCACCCAGACATGCAACGCAACATGCGCCTTTGGCCAGTGCAGCGACGTTGTCCTGTACCCGCAATATTGTACGGGCATTGGCTGCACTGGCTTCATCAACATGCCAAACACCACATCCAACCTAACAACAGGCAATGAATCATACAGCGCAGGAACCATCTCAAACGGCGAAACCAAAGGCTTCGTATTCACAATCACAGAAAACGAACTAGGAGAATACAGGATAAGATGCAACTCAACAAGCCCAAACGCAGTACCAGATACATCAGACGAAATCGAATACGTACTCGTATCCGTCGTCAAGCAGACACAAGTAGAATATGAAAACAAGAACACATATTCAGCAACAGAATACGAGACACTCGACAACATAACATGGCTAAACATAACAAGCCTGGCAAACAGCGCCAACGCAACAGACGTCAACATAACCTCAAACATACTCAACCCCTCAAACAGCATCGTCACATGGGGCCCAAACGACAACAAATTCTGCGCATCATTCCTCGAAAAAGGAACGACATGTGAAACAACATTCAACAACAACTCATACGGCTACATCATCCCCGAAAGCGAATCAGCAGGCACATACATCTTCAACACAACCGTCTTATGGTCAGGTACAACAGCTGCAAACACAACAGAGACATTCACGCTCCACAATCTCCCGGAAGACGATTTCAGCCATCAGACAAACCCGTCTCCGTTTAAGATAAAAGTAGGAGCAGCAGGAATATACAACTTATCAATACACAATCCATGGAGCCTGAATCTGACAATCGTAAACATCTCCATAAATTGTCCAGAGGCAATAGGAATAACATGCAACTGCACCCTGGCAGGCCAGGTTACACAGGACTATTGCTATCTTGGAAACATCACTCCATCTTCCACAGGCTATGCTTCCTTCAACATATCCACAACTGGCGCCACACCCCCAAATGACTATAATGTAAACGCCACAGTAGCTTATACAAACCCCGGCAGCCAGCAGCACACATGGAGCGAAGTCCGGAACGCCATACTCCATGTCCAAAGCTCAGAAGCCCTTACAGTTGTAATATTTAGCGCCCCCACAAAAGTTACAAGAAACACAAACCAGAACCTCTACGGGAAAGTAAGCTATCAGGGCGCCACAAACAATACAAATGTGACTCTCAACTGGTCCCTGCCAGGCCAGTGGTCAAATACATCAGGAAACCTCAACGAATATATAGGAACACTTTATTCAGGCAACACATCATGGAACAACATCACAGCATCAATAACCCTCTCTGCACCACTCGGGCAAAAAAGGATCAACCTTTCATCAAACTCAACAGAAGGAGGATATGACGACGACTACGCTCTCATAGACGTATATGCAGACACTGCATTCTACAATCTCGAAGTCACAAACATTGACACACCTGCAAACCCCAGCGATCCTGTACTGGGTGAGACCATAAGAATTAAAGCACGATTGCGCTACGACAACAACACAGTCATCTCCGGCGAAACAGTAGACTTTATAGACGAGACAGACAGCGTTTCCATGGGCGCAAACACAACAGACTCACAGGGATGGGTATACCTGTACTACACAATACCACAGGCATCAACAGTCGGGAGCCACACACTGAACATATCTTACGGGGGCAGTTCAGGCGGGTACACAAACCCGGGTGATACAACAACAGGCATCATAGTTCATGACATCCCTCTTATCTTCAGCTTATCCTCAACACCATCCGTCGTCGGCAGCGGACATCGCGTAACAGTCAGGGCAAACATAAATGATTCAGACGAAGTATCAGGCACCCTCGTGTACATAAGCCATAGCGTTTATGGAGAAGTTTCCTATCCAATGGCTCTCGTTTCAGGAACAAACAAATCAGGCACATGGGAATACAACTACACAGCATGGCTCAATGGAGCCTACAGCTACTACATATGGGCAGACGACACCTTCGGTCTCGAAAACGATACATCAGACAACCTCCAATACTTCAGCGTCGAATCAAAACTATCAATTCGCGCAATAACCGACAAAAAAGAATACGGTCCAAACGAAGATGTACTGATAATCGCACCCGACTGGTGGAACACCTCCTACAGCTACCGCATACCAATATCCGCATCAAGCACAAGCTCTGAAACAGACATCATGATAACAGAAACAATAAACTTCACATACTACCTAAAAGAACTTGGCGCATCCGAAACATCCCTTGACAACAACTCAATACGGGTCATAGAATGGAACGGGACAGCCGCAACAAACACAGAGATAAACTCAAGCTTCACAGAAACTCCGCCCGGCGAAGTCAATCTATGGGAAATGTCACAGGACATGCCCCAGCCCGTAGACTTCACAAGCGGCCTCAACTCTACTGCAAACACATTCGGTCCCGCAGGCTCAAACGACGGATGGGACTGGGTCGGCTCAGTATATGGGCTATCCTCAACATGTGTATCATTCAACAACGCAGACGTCGGCACAGACGAAGTCATAAGAATCACGATAGGCGACACACCTTGCGAAAACGACGGCCAGGCATCAGGCGCCTACGGAGTTTCATTTTACATAGACGATACTGCATACACAGCAATTTCACGCGGCGGCAAAGCAAACCTGACATTCGCATGGTCAGTGACCGACGCAGGGCTTGACGCAGGCGATGTCCTGTGGATAAAATCAAGATTCGGAACATCTGCGCAGATGAACTATCTTGGAAGCGACCTCGACACCGGAGATCCCCTTGCAGACAGCAACAAAGAAATATACTTTGCAAACGACCCCCAGGACATATCAAACACATCATCCTTTGACATCACACAATATATCACCAACGTCGGCTGGTACTATCTCGACATGGGCCTCAAAATCGGCGACTGGGATAACGACGAATATGCATATGCAGACTTTGACAACATCACCCTTACCATAACCGGCTCCACATACGAGGAAAAAACACAGGCAATCCTTGACATCAACTGGGACATGAACGGCACGACACCCGCAGACACAGAAAGGACATACTATGTATATTTTGACATAAAAGAACTACAAAACAAGACATATCCAACCTACACGCTGCCGGCAGGCGCATCACCTGCGGGGACACTCACAAAAACATTAGAAGCCGCACAACCTCAGGAATCAAAAATACAGAATACAGGAAACACAGACGTAAAATACAAGATAATTATGAAAATCCAGAGACTAGTCAGCGGAATCTGGACAAATGTAGGAACGCCTGTAATCGACGACCCGACAACAAGAGACACTCAAAACAATTCGATAAGCTATCTTGGCTCCATATGGGACACAGAAGGATGGAACACCCTCACAAGGCCTGCCGGAACCTACAGGGTCAATATATCTATGTTCGACTCAAGCATGCCACCGGTAATGATGCTGGACCACAGCAACGCATATCTTACAGCAGCCTATAACTTCGCAATTGTCTCAGCAAACATTATCTTGACACAGCTGGAACACGAAAATCAGAACGACTTTTCACTTGACGAATATGAGACAGGCGATAATATATCGTGGATAAACACAACAGTTCTCTCCCAGAACGCAACAGCAGTCGACGCGAATGTCACCCTTAACATACTGGACTCCGCCACGGCAGACGTTTCATGGGGACCTCAAAAAGAAACAAAAGACTGCGGCGACATAGAAGAAGGAAACACATGCGAAGTTAAGTTTGACAACACCACAAACGGCTACCTGATACCGCTAACAGCAACATCCGGCACATATCAGTTTTTCTGGAACATTGTAATGGACTCAAAAAGCAGTAATTCAAACCAGAACAACAGCATAAACTTCACAATACACCACCTCCCCGACAACTTCTCATCAACCCTTACCCCGACAAAAATATACTCAGGAGAATATGCACTCTACAACTTCACAATCGGAAACATATGGTCAAAAAACATTACCCTCGTAAACATAACCATGGCATACCCAAAAATACCGGGCCTCGCATGCAACTGCACCATATCAGGCCAGACTGGACAGGACTACTGCTATCTGGACAACGTAACAAACAAAACCGACGAAATTGCACCATTTAACATATCCACAAACACCTCAACACCTGCCGGCGATTACAATATAAACGTGACCGCAACATACACAAACCCTGCAGGCGAACTGCACACATGGACCGGACAGTCAAACAGGATACTCGAGATACGTGTCGGAGGGGAACTGATAACAAACATCACAAAACCAAAAGAAACAACTCCGCTTACAAAAATAACCAGAAACGGGTTCACAAACCTCACAAGTTGGGCAAACAATACGCAAACGTACTCACTCTACAAAATCTGGGCAAACTGGACACTCCCCCAAGGCTGGACAAACCACTCAGGCAACTTAAGCGAGTATACAGCCGAACTCTCCGGAGGCACACTAATGTGGAACAACATCACAGCAAACGTGAGCATCTTAGCCCAACTTGGCCAGCAGCAGCTAAAACTAAAAGCATCAGACAATGAAAGCAGGGAAGACTGGTCAACAGTAGACATATTAGTATACGCAAACACAACCCTTGAGAACTTCCAGTCAGACGACTACACAGCTGTAAAAGGCCAGACAATAACACTCGACATCTGGCTCTACTACGACAACAGCACACCTGTATCTGGTGGAAATGTCTCTTTCAACGACACGACACAACCCCACCACATCGGAAGCGACCTTACAGACAACGCAGGACTTGCCACAATAAACTACATAATCCCGGGAGATGCCCAAACAGGCAACCACACATTAAACGCAAGCTTTAAGGGAAGCGATACACTATATCTCAACCCTGTATGGACAACAATCAACATCACAGTAAACGACAACCCCGCATTCGAACATACTGAAGCAGCACCAAACACTGTCGGCTACGGCTACAATGTCACAATAAAAACAAACATTTCTGACGACAACACTGTCGACACTGCAAAAGTCTACATCACATACCCGGACACATCAACCGCAGGCTTCACAATGGAAAACTCAACCCCGTCAAACTTCTCATACAACTTTAGCGACACATGGCAGAGAGGCATATACTCCTATTACATATGGACAAACAACACAGCTGGCGAAACCAACACGACCCAGACATATTACTTTTATGTGTCAGTAAACACATCCTTCATCACACAAACCAAAAACACAACATACAGGGCAAACGAAGATGTCAACCTTACAGGCGCACCATCCTGGTGGTGGAACTCATCATGGCAGTACAGAAAACAGATAAACATTACAGAGCCCGGCATCTCAGACAGGACAAACTGGCCGGTATATGCCAACATCTCAACAGGCGGCAACGGGCTAAACTGCACAAAAGACTTCAGGATAATTGACGACACCGGCAGCGAGACTGCCCTGAAAATCATAAGCGAAACATATTCCAGCTCCAGATGCCTGTCAGCAGAATTCTCATTCCTTGTAAATATATCCAGCTCATCAACAAGAACATATTACCTGTACTACACAAATCCCGCCGCTGCCCCGCCCTCATACTCAATATGGTCTGGCTCATGCAGCGAATCAACAAACGCCACAAACTGCACAGGCATCTATTATTCAAAAAAGGAACTGCTGCAAGGCCTTGACGATGACACCGGGAAAACAGCACTAAATCTCGATGACGAACAGGTAAAGAACACCTATCCACTCCCATTCACATTCTCATACTTTGGCACGAATTATACCACAGTAAACATATTCGATAACGGCTTCATAGACTTCTCAGACCCTGGTATCGACCCAACACCTTCCCACAGCGAATTTATTACCCGTGGGATGATTGCCGTAATCTGGGATGATTACGATCCATGGATAGGCAACAGTGAAGACACCTACAAGAAAGAATACTCCGCTAGAGTTATATACACATGGGACACCAACACGAAAACTGGTGGTGCTGGCGAAGACATACTAATACAGATGGTGCTTTACAAAACAGGAGACATAATGTTCAGATACTCAACCGTACTTTATGACCAGTCAACACATCTTGCAGGCATATCAAAAGGCGACTCAACTTATTTCCTCAACAACAGCCACCAGCAAAACGATAAGACAGCATTCTACCAGTACTATCAGGCAGCAAACCCCTCTGTAGGAGAACAGGAAGCAAACATAGAATCCAAAATACTCAACACAGGCTCAACAAGCATCAAAGGCTATCTGCTGATGCAGGTACAGGTATTTACATCCGGCGCATGGCATGTCGTCGACACAATATACAATTCCCTGATAAACATAGCCGCAAACTCAGAATATACAATTCACGACATCTGGAACTCTGTAGGCTGGAACACAGCCAAAAACGAATCAGGAATCTACCGCGCATACACTGCCCTCACCGACTCCCTCGGAAAAACACTGACAAACGACAACAGCGAAAACATAAGCGCAACATACAACTTCAGCATAGAAGAAGCAGTAAACCTCACCTTCATCGGCATAAGAATCTACGATGTAACAGGCGCATCTGACCCGAAAACAGACAACTCAAACCTATGGGCAGCCGGCCTTAACACGACATTCAACTTATTCATCAACCACACCTACCGTTTTGAGATAGAAATAAACAACAGCATAACAAGTGAAGACAACTGGACAATCACACCAGCCGACAATATAACCCATTTATTCCTGAACTCAAGCTGGCAGATAAACGAGACAGACGAGCTCTGGTACAAAAACAACACACAAAGCTTCACCAACGGCACATGGGATGGAAACGTAACATGGAACACCTCAAACGGCGGCATCCTTCCAGTCGGCGATAATATGACATTTTATTATGTATTTAACATAACTGACGGCAGCCAAGGCACATATCCCGTAGAATTTACAATAATCACGCCGGAATTCACAAGAAACCAATACGACACATACAACATCCTCGACGAAGATGATAGCCCTCCTTACCTTGAAAACAACATATACGCCCTAAATGCATACCACGTCAACAGGGGAAACTCCCTGCTCTTATACGCGAAATGGAACGAAACCATAAGCTCCGCATCTGCAGAATACAACTCAACCGCACCATCTCTTTCAAACCATACAATAACCCCTTCCAGCCAATGGACAAACTACACAATCTCAACAGACACAAACTGGCTTTTAGGAAACCACGTCGTAAAGATTTATGCAAATGACACATTCAACAACATGAACGCAACCCTCGAATACCTCAACTTTGACGTCTGGGGATGGTCATACATACTTCCCTCAGACATAGAACTCACAGAAAACAATATAGGTATAGGCGGAAGCACCACAATTCGCTGTAAAGTCACAGCTGAAGATACAACGCCAATTTCCGGGTACACAGTATCATTCTACAACTCCACATCATTCCTCGGCTCAAACACAACAGACACAAGCGGCTGGGCATCATATTTATATGTAGACAACACAGCAGGTGAAGAAAACTTAACATGCAACATAACAGACGACACTTCCAAATATTACAATGCCTCAACAACCAACGAACAAAAAATAACACTCATAACCCTCGAACAGGAACATCCTAAATGGTGGCAGCCGCTAGGCTCAAACATCACAGGAAAAATCCACAAAGGGGATTATGTATACCTTTACTCAAACTGGACAGACAACTTCATGCTCTCATACGGCTTCCTCGAATGGCATAACGGCACCGTCTGGCAGAACAACACACTCGCATCTCCTACTCAAATGTCTGGAAACAGTGGCTGGGCAAACTTCACAATCCAGGTACCGTCCGCCATGGAAATGCCAAACAACCTTACGTGGAGAGTATGGGCAAACGACACCTCAGGCAACCTCAACGTAACAGAAAACAACACACTGGACGTCTGGGGCTGGGCAACAGTAGAAAGCATATCATTCAACCCGGGCACAATACTAAACGGGACAACAACAAATGTCGAATGCAGGGTAACAGACATCAATTCATCTAAAGCCCTCTCAGGATACTATATAGAATTCTGGAACGAATCAGAACTGTTCGGAAGCAACATAACCGGTCCAGACGGCCGTGCATCATTCGAATATACAGACTATTCAATAGCAGACGACGACTACTACCTGATATGCGAGATATCAAACAATGCGACTTTAAAATACGATACATACGACCCGATAAACTACAAGCAGGACATTCTTCACATAAGAACAGAAGATTCCGATTATCCTAACACAACCAACTATGCGCTAAACGCATCACAGGTCCAGAAAGGCGGTCTCATAAATTCTGTAAACCACCTGAAAATCTATGCAGAATGGAACGAGGACATCGATACAACATCCGGTTCCTACGTCTCTTTCAACAGGTCAGAAGCCATCATATCAGAACCGACCCAAATAGTCACTGGAAACTGGACAAACCACACATTCACCATAAACCAAAGCTGGACAGTGGGACCCCACATAGCAAAACTTAATGCCTCAGACCTTAGCAATAACTGGAACAACACTCTCCCGTATCTGCAGTTCACAGTCTACGGCTACAGCAAGACAAACATGACATCACCACAAAACGGTGCTGGATACGACACAGGCGACATATTCTACGTAAAATGTAACATAACAGACGAAGACAGCCTGACCCCCATCAACGGATACAAAGTTTCCTTCTACGAAGAGGGAAATCCAATTGGCATAAACTACACAGACGAAACAGGAATCGCAATCTATAAAGTAGACACCACAGGCTACTCCGGTGGCTCCTACACTTACAGCTGTACAATCACAGACAACTCCACACTCTACTATAACGAAAGCGTCAGCGGAAACAACGAAGATTCATCAACAGTATCAATCTCATCAATACTAAACGTCACAATTCTCGAACCCCTAAACATGACAAACGTAAACATAGGAGACACAATAGACCTGAAATCATACACAAAAGATCCGGCAAACCCCACAACGCCAGACACTGCAAACTGGTACAACACAACAACAAAACTCAACCCCACAAACCTGGACGAAAACCACACATGGACAATACCAGTCGGACACTCAATCGGACCCGAGACCATAAAGATAAACGTAACAAAATCCTCCTATACTCCTGACGAAGACAACATAACCATATACATCTGGGGATGGTCAAACATCACATGGCACTCCCCGGATAGCGGCGACTATACAAAAGGAGTTCTATTGGACCTTACATGTTTTGCACAGGACGCAAACACCACTGCCTCACTCGAAAACTATACAGTGAACTTTTACCTTGAAAACGAAACAAATACATATCCCCTTGGAAACGCCCTCACAAATTCAACAGGTCATGCAACTTACGAACTTAACACAGGACTATATGCCCCCGGCATTTACTATCCAAAGTGCAACATAACAGATAATTCCACATTATACTACAACGCTTCATTCAACAACGACAACACAACAATAAACATAACCGAACCAAGCGGCGCCCTCGAAGTATCCTTAATCATCCCGCCGGTACTCTCAACCACAGAAGTTTCCCAATACAGGAACATCACAGTAAACGCAACAGTAAAATGCATAAACGGCCCCTGCGGCACAGTAAACGGCACCCTCCAGTACTCAAATGCAACAATAGGCCACACAACAATCCCTGAAATCTCAGGCACCCCATTCCACATAAACGACGGCACCCAGAACCCCCGAACCTGCAATAACATGGACCAGAACGACGAATGCAACATCTCATGGATCATAAACGCAACAGGCCCCATCAACTCAGTATGGAA
>JAIWAJ010000026.1:0-11556 GCA_048634435.1 Methanosarcinales archaeon | reverse complement strand
GTTGCAAACTCAATAACACTGACACCCGGAACCCTTACCGTGAAAATCGGCAAAAACCACAAAGACCTCTACATCCACTGCCTGGACTACAGCCCGGGCAAGAACATATCCGAACTATTCGAAAAGCACGCGAAAAAAGTGATTGCATGATAATAGAATCCACATTCGTAGCAGCAGGAACATTGCTCGTCCTAAGAGCAATCCTCGGCCCGACCTATGCAGACAGGGTAATTTCAATAGACACACTCACAAATCTTGTAGTGCTCCTTATGGTGCTCCACTCGATCAGGATAGGAAATCCTGTATACCTTGATACAGCGCTCCTCTTCGCACTAATATCCTATATCGCCATAATCGCGATCTCAAAACTGGTGAAAAAATGATATCTGAAATCCTCCTCTCAATATCAGCACTGTTTGCCATAATCGGCGCAATCGGATTCTTCCGCTTCCCTGACTTCTACACGCGAATCCATGCAGCCACAATGGTCACAGTCGGCGGCGCATGCCTCGCACTCGCATCACAGGCCCTCTACACCCACACCCACCCGGTTCTGGGCCCGGACTACACAATAAAGATACTCCTCATAATCACATTCATCCTAATAACCAATCCCACAGGCACCCACGCCCTCGCAAACGCTGCCCACAACACAGGCATCAGACCAAAAAAACTAGTAAAAAATGACATGGAGAACCGCACATGATAGAGGCAATAATATTCAAGCTGCTGCTGATGGTAAGCATAATAACAGCAATAATAGCGATTCGCATGAAAGACCTGCTATATGCAGTCATCGTGCTTGCGATAGTTGACCTGTCGCTTGCTGCGCTATTCTTCATGCTCGCAGCCCCTGACATCGCAATAACGCAGGTCGCAGTCTGTGCAGCCCTTGCGACATTCATATTCATGATAACAATCCACAAAACAGAAAGGAGAGAAAGGCCATGAAACTGCTGCCGGCATTTGGAATCATCGTATTCACAGCACTCATGCTGTACGCAGTATTAGGACTCCCGGTAACCCACAACCCGGACGTAAAACAATATTACCTTCAAAACGCGCTCGAAAAAACCGGCTCAGCAAACATCGTCAACGCCATTGTCTGGGACTTTCGCGCCTACGACACCCTTGGCGAAGAAACAGTCCTGTTTGCAGCAGTCCTTGCAGTATTCCTCATAGTCCACAAGAAAAGCGAATTCAAATTCCGGACCTTAAAAAAGCACATATCGAGAACAAGAAAACAGGAGAGTAGGAGTCAGAGAAACACAAAACAATAAATAATCGATCGTGCGCTTGAGCAGGGACAAGCAAGAAAAATAACACTTTGTGCGCTTGAGCAAATCAGAAGACAAAGAAAAATCTTCTGTGCGCTTGAGCGAAGCGAAACGCACTTAATGATCAACCTTTTACAAGGTTGAGCAAAACGCACTTGATGATCAACCTTTCACAAGGTTGAAACAAAGGTGAAATAATGGACCTCATAATAAAGACAGTCACACGCGTAATGTTTCCCTTCATAATACTTTTCGGGGCATACATTGCTCTTCACGGCCACCTGACTCCTGGCGGCGGCTTTCCTGCAGGCGCAATTATCGCAACAGCATTCACCCTCCTCGTCCTTACATACAGGGAAAAAGAAGTAGAAGGCAGGTTCACAGAAGTAGAGCTCATAGATGCAAAAAGCCTCGCAAGCATCGCCCTCCTTGCGATAATACTATTTGAATTTGCGCTTCGCGGCAGGCTCATATCGCACCAGAAAATAATGACGCTGTGGTCCGGGGGCGATACATTTTTCGCAAACATACTTGGAAGCATCATCGTCGCAACAGGACTTATAATCATCGTCTATTCCCTGATAAAAGAAGAGTGGAAAAAATGATAGAAACTATCACACACATCGGACGCGGGTTCATCCCGAACAAAACCACACTAAAAGTATTCTCCATATTCATAATCCTGTTCTTCGTCACCCTCAAAAGCAACCCCATAGAATCTGCATTAACTGCTGTCACTTCCTTCCACCTTTACAAGTATCACAGCATAATAGCCCCTTTTACGCCGGCAGCTGAACAGGACTCATTTGGCGCAAAAAAATACTGCCAGGAAGCAGCCGGAGTCGTCAAATGTTTCATACTGTACCCCGGGCAAAACATACAGAATATCTCACTCTGGTACATAATATCAGCAGTAATCACAGGGCTCATCACCCGCTTTGGCATCGGAGGTAAGGAAACATGATGATCGCGTATTCATACATAACAGCAGTAATACTCATCGCACTTGGAACCTACACACTGCTTGCAAAAGAGAACCTCATAAAAAAAATAATAGGCCTTGGCATCTTCACAGACGGCATCCACCTCCTGTTGATATCCATCGGCTACAAGAAAGAAGGCATTGCCCCGATAATACCGGACATCAGTTTTCATCATTTTGGCGCGATGGTAGACCCTCTTCCACAGGCACTGGTACTGACATCAATCGTGATCGACCTGTCCCTGACTGCTCTCGCTCTCGTGCTCATAATCGAGATCCACAAAAAATACGGCACAATAAACGCAAAACATCTAAGGAGTCTGAAAGGATGATAACAAGCTTCATATCAATACCAACACTGTTATGCGCAGCATTCCTCATACCGGTCATAGGAATCTATGACAAAAAGCTGGTCCCCCATATTGCGCTCACAGCAACTCTAATAAGCTTCATATCATCTCTCTTAACGATTGAGCCTGTCCTGGAGAACAAAGTGCTTGTTGATTATATGGGCGGGTGGATGGCCCCCTATGGGATCGCCATCGCAGTAGATTCATTCTCACTCATGATAATTATCCTAATAACCTTCACAGGATTTTTGGCAGCCATGTTCTCAGTGAAATACATAAAGACTTCGCACGCAGAATATTATTCACTCCTATGCCTCCTTCTTGTGGGCCTGCTTGGGATTGCCCACACAGGAGACCTCTTCAACCTGTTCGTATTTCTCGAAATAACATCAATATCATCTTACGCCCTGACAGCATTCTACACAGAAAAAACCTCGATTGAAGCATCCATAAAATACCTGATAATGGGTGCTTTCGCAACCTCTCTCGTACTCCTTGCAACAGCCCTTACCTACGGCCTCACAGGCACCCTCAACATGGCAGACCTTGCAGTCAGGCTCAGCACAATCACCAGTCCCGCTGTGCCTGTCATACTTGGCCTTTTCCTCACAGGCCTTGCATTCAAGTCAGCAATAGTCCCGCTCCATGCATGGAAACCTGATGTGATGCAGGCAACACCAGTGCCGATAGGCTCATTATTTGCATCAGCATCAATCGCAGCCTCCCTCTATGCAATCATACGAATACTATACACAGTATTCAACATGCAACTTACCCTCATCCTGCTCATCGCCGGCACAATAACCATGCTCCTTGGCGCAATACTTGCCATGCAGCAGGACAACATACTGCGCCTCCTCGCATATTCCGCAATCTCCCAGGTCGGCTATATCCTGATAGCATTCGCAACAGACACAACGTCGGGAATATATCATCTGTTCAATGTAACCATAATTGAGGCGCTTCTCTTCCTCTCCATCGGTGCCTTCATGATAAATGCAAACACAAGAGAGACCAGTATGGCAGGATTGAACAGGCTCTCAAAACACAATTACAACAAAATAATCCCAGCCGCATTCCTTACAGGCGCCCTCGCAAACGCAGGAATACCCTTGCTGAATGGTTTCTCAAGCAAATGGCTGATATACACAACAACTCTCGATATCTGTCCGCTGCTCACAATAGCAGCAGTTCTCACATCAGTCCTCACACTGGCATACTCCCTGAAAGCATACCACCTCATATTCAGGGGAAGAGGAAAGGCGGACAATGCTTTGAAAAATCTCGACATCACAATGCTGCTCCCTCTAATCACACTCACAATAATCTGCATATACTTCGGCATATTTGCAAGCCAGGGTGCGCTCATCAGTGAAAAAATTGCAGAAAGCTTAACAAGCAACACACAATACATAGAAACGGTGCTGGGAATATGAAACTAATTTACCCCAACCTTGAATTAATCCTTCTGGTAGCACTGCTCCTTGCAGCAATATTCATAGCCATCGCGAAGCTGGCAGAATTCCACGTGAAAAAAGCAAAAGACAAATCCGGCAAAACAAAAATATACGCATGCGGCGAAGACATAGACCCGGATGACCTGAACATTGCAACAAACACATTTTACCGTACATTCATAAAATCATTCAAACTGGGCAAACTAAAAAAACTCCATCAGGGACTCCTCACAGAATACCTCTACTGGATGTTTGCAGCCCTGGTAGTAATACTGACAATAATGGTGCTCTCATGGTAACGATACTCAAAAAAATAATAAACCACTCAAGGATAAAATCCCCTCATATCCTGCACTTTGACGCTTCCGGGTGCAACGGATGTTCAATTGAGACGCTTGCATGCCTAACGCCGCGCTATGACATCGAGCGGTTCGGCGCAGTTGAAAAAGGCAACCCCCGCCATTCAGACATACTGATTGTAAGCGGCGCACTGTCGTACAAATCATCTCCCCGCTTAAAAAGGCTCTATGAGCAGATGCCTGAACCAAAAGCAGTCATCTCGCTGGGCGCATGCGGCATATCATCCGGTGTCTTCAAAGATGCATACAACATCTGCGGGCCCCTTGACAGGATAATACCTGTAGATGTCTACGTAGCAGGATGCCCCCCGAAACCAGAGGCAATTATCAACGGCCTGGTTAAGGCACTGGCTGTCTGGAAAAAGAAACTGGACAATCAATAACACTAAAAACTCTACAAAACAGTTGTCGCAAATATGACATGATTCAAGCCAAAAAACTTACCCAATATAATCACATATATCTCTCAATTTCTCAACAATGTCTTTGTCTTCATCAGTGCTTGCCATAGTAATAGAATTAAATCGCAACTATATAAATAGCACACATTCTGGAAAATAAATTCAATATTTCAGTTCGAAAATTGTTATAAAAAGATAGAAAAACAAAAATTCAACATGAAGATTGTAGTCTCGCTTGGCGGCTCCCTGATAACGCATGAATTCAGCGCCAAAAAGATCAGCAAATACGCCCAAACTCTAAAAACAATAAAGAAAACCACAGACAAACTGGTAGTAGTAATCGGCGGCGGAAAAATAGCGCGCGACTACATAAAAATAATCAAAGACCTCGGTATGGACGATGAAGCGCAGGACAGAATAGCAATAACCGCCACGCACCTCAACGCAAAGCTAATGGCAATGGCGCTCAATAGCACAGAAGCGCACATTGCAAACGAGACAATCCCCACAGGCGAACAGGGAATAATAGACATGGTCGGCAAATTCCCGATTCTTGTGTGCGGCGGCACAATACCGGACCAGTCCACAGACAATGTCTCAGCAAAAATTGCAAAGAGCATAAAAGCAGACCTCTTAGTCAATGCATCCGATATCGATGGGGTCTACGATTCAGACCCGAAAAAGGACAGGAGCGCAAAAAAATACAGGACTCTCACCTATGATGAATTCATAAAAATCATCGCGAAAAACGAGCAGTCACCAGGCAAATACGCGCTCTTTGACAGGAAAGCAGCCCGGATCATTAAAGAGCAAAAAATAAAGACAGTAATGATTGATGCAAGGGATCCCCTGGAACTAAAGAGAGCAGTAAATGGAACGCATTCAGGCACGACAATACAGTAACATGGAAATCGCAGCAGATGGCGCAAAACACAAGACACGGTGGCAGACAAATGATAGTCACATCAACTTACGAAACAATAAGTCTTTTCCTTCTGATATCCATATTGATATTCGCTGCGATAGCCATCATCTACCTCACGCGCATATCCCGGGAACTGAAAAAACTAAGAGAAGAAACAAAAGAAGCGCATGAGATGAACCACGGCATAACAGCAGAAAAACTCGAGACCAACCACACCATACTTTCAGAAATCAACATCAACCTCAGGAAACTTCTCGACAGAAAAGAACGCAAAAAGTAAGCAAAAATATTTCTTTCCCGCGCAAAAACCCAAAAAACGCGCATTGCCAATCTTTATATTTATCGCTCATAATAATATTGTACACGAAAAATGCTCCCTTCTTTTCAAAAAAACGGTGATAAAAATCGAGGACCTCCTGAAAAAAGCAATAGACTACGCAGCTGCAAAATCAGACTACTGCGACATAAGAGCAATATCCGCCCAAAGCGAAACATCCTCAAAAACAACCAAAGAAGAATCAAACTCAAGCGCAGCCACATTCGGCATAGGCATAAGAGTCCTGAAAGACGGCGCCTACGCATACACATCCTGCCAAAACGCAAGCCTGCAAGAACTAAAATCCGCAATAGACAAAGCATCAAAAATCGCAACACTCATGGGCAAAAAAACAAAAGACAAAGCAACACAAAAAACATACAAAGCAGTCACAGACACAAAAAAAACAAAAATAAAAAAAGACCCCTTTGAAATACCTGCAGAACAAAAACACATACTTCTCAAAGACATCATAAGATACGCAACCCAAAAAGAAATAGCATTCGCAAGCGCAAGAATCTCAGCATCAAAAGCGCACAAACAATTCGCAAACACTGAGGGAAGCTTCATCACAACAGAAACCACAAAAACCATACTCGCACTATCAACAGTCGCAAAAAGAGGCGCACGACAGACAATGAACTACGACGTATACGCAAAAGCAGCAGGCTTCGAAACCCTCGAAAAACTCAACCTCGAACAATTCGCAAACAACATAGCAAAAAAAGCAATCTCATTTTTAGACGCCGTAAAGCCCCCGCACGGCAAGATGGACGTAATAATGTCACCACAGGTTGCAGGCACCCTCGTACACGAAGTATTCGGCCACGCCGCAGAAGCAGACTGGATAGCAAACGGCAGATCCCTCCTCAAAGACAAACTAAACCAGAGAATCGGAACCGACATAATGACAATATATGACGACGGCTCAATGGACGGCGGCTGGGGCACAATCTACTACGACGACGAAGGCATCCCCGCAAAAAAGACCATCCTCCTCGACAAAGGCATCCTCATCCAGTACATGCACTCAAGACAGACCGCAGAAAAACTCGGGATGGAACTGACAGGCAACGCAAGAGCCCAGGACTACACCCACCGCATAATCCCGAGAATGACAAACACATGCCTCGCACCCGGCACCCACACCATAGAAGAGATGATCAGCATGGTCAAAAAAGGCATACTAGTCGACAAATACACAACCGCACTCGAAGACCCTGCAGGCGGAAGCTTCGAGCTGAAGACCCTCGGCGGCAACATAATAGAAAACGGCGAACTAAAAGAGCCGATTGAGCGCACCACGCTTTCTTCATCCTCATTCATCGACACATTCATGAACATAAGCGCAATCTCAAAACACATGAACCTTATGAGCACCGGCTCATGCGGCAAAGGCCACGAAGACTGGGTATCAGTCGGCAACCCCGCACCATCGGTACTGGCAGGAAATATCATAGTAGGTGGAAACTAATGAAAGGCTTCGAATCAATCCTAAAGAAAAACAACACAGAAATCTTCATCTCAGAAACAAGACTATCAGAATGCCCCATAGACGGCGACGGCACCTACACAAGATCAGTCACAGAAACAGGCTACATGATACGCACACTAAAAGACAACAGGCTCGGCACATCAACCTCAAACATACTAAACAAAGAAGCAATCAAAAAAACTGCCGAACTTTGCCTCGCATCATCACGACACGCAGAAAAACTCCCAAAAAGTTTCTCATTCACAGACACAGAAGGAAAAACACCTGTATCGGACACCTTTGACAACACAATCTCAAAAAACATGGACACATTAACCGCCAAACTCCAGCAGGAATGCCAACAAACAGCAGCTGAATCAGGCATCATACTGACCAACGGCAAAATAAAGCTCATGGAATTCAAATACACAATAATGAACAGCCTGGGCATAGAAAAGAAAGAGCGCGGCACATACATCTCAGCCGCAATCGATTCAAAAGCAGACACAAAACAGCCCCTCGCAGAACTCTCATCCACATACATCAAAAGGACATACAAAAAAAGCGACTTCACAGGCTGGCTCAAAAACCGCCTCGACATCACAAAAAAATGCATAAGCCCCAAAAAACTAAAAACCGCATCATACAATCTCATCCTAAGCCCGCATGTATCAGGCCCCATCCTCCTCGACACCATCGGCTACTGGGCATCCGGCAAATCAAAACTCGACGGAATCTCACTCTTTGAAGGAAAAGAAAACAAGTCCATAGCAAGCCCAAACTTCACAGCAACAGACGACCCGACCTACCCGGGTGCGCCGTCAACATTCTCAATCGACATGGAAGGCACAAAAACAAAAAAAACAAACATAATAAAAAACGGCATATTTTCAAACTACATCTACGACAACAAATACTCAAGCCACGCAAACACCTCATCCACAGGCAACTGCAAGAAAGCCACATTCATGGGCTCAGAAAAAATCTACACTGCAGGAAACTTCTCAGGCATGCACAACCTCTCAATAAAGCAAGGCACAGAACCCCTTGAGTCAATACTCTCAGACTTCAGCGGCATCTACATAGAAGCGGTCGGCATACCATCCGCAGACCACGAGACCGGCAACTTCGGCTTCGAACTAAGAAACGCATTCCTTGTAGACAAAGGCGCAATGACTCCCGTAAGATACGCCATCTACTCAGGAAAAGTCCAGGACCTGATCAAAAACACAAAAACAATGTCAAAAGAACGCGAAACCGCCACAGACCCCATGGCCCCTGAATACAACAGCGCATGCATCACACCCTACTTCCTAATCGAAAACCAGAAGATTTCAGCAGCAAAATAGCGCCCTTTCTTTCTAAAAATATAGAAACATCTATAAACATCCACATACAAGACTAAAAACATACGCACAATCAATCATGCATATCAACTACAGAGATGAACATACAAAATTATCCTGACCTGTCAGACTAAAAAATGGAGGTAAATAATATGGAAAACACAATAGAAAAAAAGAGTATGCCCCTTTTGGGAGATAATTTCCCTGAAATGAAAGTACAGACAACCCGCGGACAGATGGAACTTCCAAAACATTTTGCAGGAAAGTGGTTCGTCCTGTTCAGCCATCCCGCTGATTTCACCCCCGTTTGCACCACTGAATTCGTAGCCTTTCAAAAAAGATACGACAAGTTCAAAGCTCTGGATTGCGAACTGATCGGTCTTAGTGTTGACCAGGTATTTGCCCATATCAAATGGGAAGAATGGATAAAAGAAAACATGGATATTGAGATTCAATTCCCAATAATTGCCGACACCGGACTGGTCGCAGAAAAATTAGGCCTTATCCATCCCGGGAAGGGAACCAACACAGTAAGAGCAGTATTTGTAGTAGATGCTGAAGCAAAGATAAGAATCATTCTGTATTACCCACAGGAATTAGGCAGGAACATGGACGAAATATTAAGAGTAGTGAAAGCCATGCAGATATCTGACAAAAACAAAGTTGCCATGCCTGCAAATTGGCCGAACAATGAAGTAGTCGGCGACCACGTCATCATACCGCCCGCAACAGACGCTAAAACTGCTAAAGAGAGACTGGAAAAAGCCAAAGCAGGCGAGTTTGAATGCCTTGACTGGTGGCTCTGCCATAAAAAATTAGAAAAATAAATTATAATAGCAAGAATACCAAAAAGTACTGGAGAGGATGATATCCATAAAAGACATTAAAGAGAAGACACTATTAAACAAATTTCTAGGAGATTCACCGATTATTAGAATTGTTGATGCAATGTTAGAATTCAGAGGAAATGAAGTCACCCAAAAAGAAATCTATGAAGAAGCAGAAATCTCACGACCTACACTACACGCATATCTCCCAATTCTGGAAAAACACGGCGTAGTCGTCGTAACTAGAAAAATCGGAAACAATAAACTCTACAAAATAGATACAAAAAACAAAATGGCAAGATACTTCATAAACATGGAAAAAGAACTAGTTTTCAGAGCGCTCAATGATGCCTCACAAAATCATCAAAAAATCCCTGTAAAAGTTAGTTCAAACTAGGCATGTTACCCCGGTACAACAACCACTTCTTTCTAAAAACATAGAAACATTTATAAATGAGCATATATAAAATTAGAAACATGCGCGTAATTGAGCAGATACACAGGGAAATCCTTTATCAGGCAATTGAAAAGAAACAACTTACCCAGACGCAGCTTGGCCTTTCTCTGCGCCTCAAAACATCAATCAGCGTAGTAAACTACGCCATAAAGCCACTAAGAGAAATGGGCGCAATCGCAGGCATGCCAAGAGGCTTCAGGATCACAGACACAGAAAAAATACTATACTACTGGGCAAGCATCCGCAGCCTGCAAAAAGACATAATCTACTCAACGCGCGCAGAAGCGCCGGTATCAGATATTGAAAACTCCATGCCGAATGACATAGTTTTCAGCGCATATACAGCATACAAACACACATTCAAAGACGCACCGGCAGACTACTCAGAAATCTACATCTACTCAAAAGACTTAAGCGAAATAAAAAACCGCTTCCCGCCATCAAAAAACACCCCGAACATATTCGTACTAAAAGCAGACAAAAACATAGAAAAATACGGAAAAACAACCACAATCGCAAACACCTTCGTCGACCTCTGGAACATAAAAGAATGGTATGCAAAAGACTACATAAAAGCAATAAAGGAGAAGCTCCATGAACACTAACAACAACACAAAACAATACTGGAACGACATCACAACAGAAAAAAGCTGGGAAATACTCATAAAACTAAGAAAAACACCCCTGGACTTCATCCTCATCGGCGGCTGGGCAGCCTGGCTCTGGACAAAAACACACAAATCAAAAGACATAGACATCGTCCTGAAAGATTTCAAAGCAATCGACTACCTGAAACAAAACTACGACCTGCGCAAAAACGAGCACCTGAAAAAATACGAGATAAAGATCGAAGGCATAGACATTGACATATACACCCCGTATTTCTCAAAACTCATCATACCCCCAGAAGACCTCAAAAACTACAGCACAATACTGGAAAACATCAACGTAATCACACCGGAGGCACTGCTAATACTGAAACAAAAAGCAGAACTAGACCGCAGAGGAAGCGCAAAAGGCGAAAAAGACGCGATAGACATAATGACCATTCTGCTGAACACAGACATAAGCTTTGAAAAATACAACCAAATCCTAAAAAGATACAATCAGAACAGCCTCCTTGCTGAACTCCAAAACCTCATAAAAACATTTGACATAAAAAACATAACATATCTGAACCTCAACCCAAGGACATTCAAACTAAAAAAGCGCGAACTTCTGGAAAAATTCAGGGAGTAAAATATAAAATATAAAAAAGTCCAACCGCAAGAAGGCACATGCGAACTTGTTCAGACATACCTCTAAATTGGAAGAATATGTGAACCAAGTTCGGATATAAGTTGTTAGTTGCAATTAGCAGGCGAACTAAAAATAAACAACTCAAA
>JAIWAJ010000025.1:0-11620 GCA_048634435.1 Methanosarcinales archaeon | reverse complement strand
ACACAATACACTGCCGTCTGGATGATGGATATGATAATTCAACTGAACAAGCAGATAACATCAACTCAGACAATATCGCACCGCAGTTCACAAACCTTGGAATAAACGACACAGACGTAAAAGTGAATGACTCTGTGAAATTCTATGCACTGTGGAATGATATTGGAATCGCAGGGCTTGATACATACATATTCAGCTGGAATGATTCCGGGGTGTGGGTCGACACAACTCTAAGTTTGGCGGATTGGAGCAATGTTACAAAGCCTGTATTCTCAACGCAGGGGAACGATATTGGATGGATAATATATGCGAACGATTCTGTGGGAAATATGAATGATACAGGTATGCAGGTGTTCACAGTGAACAATACTCTGCCGCAAATATCTCCTGCACAGTTCAATGTGAGCATATTCTATATCGGGGACGACATCCAGTGCAACTCGACTATAACTGATGCTGACTTTGATTCGCTGACTGTGACGTATGATATCTGGGACCAGTACCATTCTGAAGATGGACCGAACTACAATGAGTCAAACAATGGACTGGCAAGCAAAAACGGAGATACATATACTGCGAATGTAACCAATGTCCAGGGAGCGAAAGGCACATGGTGGTGCAGGTTCCATGTGTATGATACTGTGGTGACTGTGCATTCAGGTACAGACACAGCAGAGGTTCCTAACACACCGCCAACTGTGCCGACTACGTTAACTCCGATTACAGGTCTGTATGGTGGTGATAATTATACAATCACAATAAACTGCTCGGGTTCAACTGATCCTAATCCTGAAGATAATGTGACATACAATATCCAGACTAACAGGACCGGTACATGGCTGAATCTGAATACCTCAGACCCTGACGGACTCTACGATTGGGACATATCTTCGTTCCCTTCAGCAACAGGGGTGGACATAAGATGCAATGCGACAGATAGCTTCAATGATTCTGCATACTTTAACCCGCCGGGTACTCTGACCATAGACAATACAGCACCAGTGTTTTCAGACCATAAAAGAAACCCGGACCCGCCAAATGAGGATCAGAATATACAGGTGAATATCACAGTAGCTGAGATAAGGCCACACACAATTACTCTTGAATGGAACAGTACAGTGAATTATACTGTAACGACAAATAGCAGCGATGAATATTATTTCACAGTTCTTTCAGGAAACTACACAGCACATGATGCAATAACATATAGGTGGTATGCAAATGACACACTGAACAATAATAATTTCAGTAGCCAGCAGCAGTTCACGGTAGCCAATCAAGTGCCGGCTATTATGGTAACTGAACCAGACGGAACAGATGACATGACTACTGAAAACTACACTGTGGAATGGACTGCGCAAGATCTTGATGAAGAAGATACGCTACTCATCAGCTGCTATGGAGATGCAGATAACTCCGGATTCAATAAAACATACACATGCTTTGAAAATAGTGCAGATGACAATAATGAAACATGCGATATGGATACGTGGAATTCTGATACTTATTACATCTGGTGCAATGCAAGTGATGGATATTCACACACTACAAACTATTCAACAGGGGAAGTATTGGTAGATAATACAAACCCGGCAATTTCAGGCGAGACAAACACAACAATACCGAATGAAGATGAGACAATACAGATCAACGTAACCATAACTGACACGCAATCGCTAATAGACACTGTATGGGTAACAGTCACAATAAATAATACCCTATTCTACAACTACACTGTATCAGATAATCTGGGAAGTGAATACTACATAACACTGAATGAAGACAACTATACTGCACACGACAATGTAACATGGCAATATTTTGCAAACGATACTCTCGGAAATACGGGCAATGGCACAATACGAGAGTTTACTGTGAGAAATCAGGTGCCACTCCTCAACCCGGTTCCATACATTAACGATACTGAACCAAGAACAGACGACATCATAAACTGTACTGGAGAGGTATTCAACGATGATGATAATGAAGATTCTGAACAGTCAAGGGAATACAGATGGTACAATAATACACAAATCATAACAGGACAAGAACAAGTCACACTCAACCTGTCAATGCCGGGACTCGATAAGGGTTCTGTCATAAACTGCTCAATAAGAGTCAACGACGGGTACGAGTGGTCAGAATGGTACAATTCATCTAATAGTGCAACCATCCAGAACACGCCACCAACTGCACCGGACCCGATTGATATGCAACCTGCCGGTGCAGTTTATACTAATACTACAGTTGCGTGTACTGCGACAGGGTCAATAGATGATGACTATGACACAATAGAATATTACTACAAGTTCAATGACACATCAGGAACTCTGCAGGACTGGTCAAATGTAGACTCCTATGACTGCAGCAACCCCGGATGCGATAAAGGAGACACAATCTCCTGCTTTGCGAAAGCTGTGACTGTAGATGCAAATTCGACACTTGTAAGCGATTCTGAAACTGTACTGAACTCAGATCCGCAAATTACATTACTGGAGCCAATAAACGAGGACTATAAAAGAGACACATTCAATTTCACATACAATGTGACTGATGAGGACGGGATAGGAGATGTGGATTACTGCGAATTGTGGAAAAACAATGGGACTGGATGGAACTTGCTATATAATGAAACAGACCCCGCAGAAACAAACAATGTGACATACAATGTAGGACCAGCCGAGCACATAGAAGACATAGAATGGTACGTAAACTGCACAGACATGTCACTTGCTGAAACCAAATCCGCAAACTATAAAGTGTATATAGACAATGTGAACCCGGTGCCGCATTTCTATTACCCTGCTGCTGACAATAGTACAGTCCACCCGGATTCAGACAATACATTTAATCTTGACGTCAGGGCAGAAAATGACCATCTCACTGAAGTCAACCTGACAATTGTAAATAGTACAGGATATACTGTCCATTCCAATTTCAGTGGAGAAATCACTGATGTAGAAGCATACATTGAATGGTACAACATGACATATCCAATTAACATAGCAGGATGGCTGCCAGGAAACTACACAATAACACTAAACGCAAGCGATTATGCAGATAATTTCGGGTCATGGATAAAAACTTTCAGGATAAACAACCCGCCAACCATGACCGGGATAGCAATCACGCAGCCTGTAGTGGCAAACGGGCAGGCTGTGAACATCACAACTCAAGGTGCGGATGATGCTGACAGCGACCCGTATATATTAAGATGCGGGTCTGCACCGGGGCTCGGGGACATGTGCAATTCAGCATCAACTTCTGCAGGGACACAAGCCACCTGCGGGTTCATTAATTCATGGACTGATACAGGAGTCCACACAATACACTGCCGCCTGGATGACGGATATGATAATTCAACTGAACAAGCAGATAACATCAACTCAGACAATATCGCACCGCAGTTCACAAACCTTGGAATAAACGACACAGACGTAAAAGTGAACGACTCTGTGAAATTCTATGCACTGTGGAATGATATTGGAATCGCAGGGCTCGATACATACATATTCAGCTGGAATGATTCCGGGGTATGGGTCAACACAACTGCAGGTTTAGCGGACTGGAGCAATGTAACAAAGCCTGTATTCTCAACACAGGGGGATGACGTCGGATGGATTATATATGCTAATGACTCTGTGGGGAACACGAATGATACAGGTATGCAGGTGTTCACAGTGAATAATACTCTGCCGCAAATATCTCCTGCACAGTTTAATGTTAGCATATTCTATATCGGAGACGACATCCAGTGCAATTCAACTATAACAGATGCTGACTTTGATTCGTTGACTGTGACATATGATATCTGGGACCAGCATCATTCTGAAGGTGCACCGAACTACAATGAGACGACTAACGGAGAGCCTGCAGTAAACGGGGATACATATACTGCGAATGTAACCAATGTCCAGGGAGCGAAAGGCACATGGTGGTGCAGGTTCCATGTGTATGATACTGTGGTAACTGTGCACTCAGGCATAGACACAGCAGAGGTTCCAAACACCCTCCCGACAGTGCCAACTACGCTGACTCCGATTACAGGTCTGTATGGTGGCGATAATTATACAATCACAATAAACTGCTCAGGTTCAACTGATCCTAATCCAGAAGATAATGTGACATACAATATCCAGACGAACAGGACCGGTATATGGCTGAACCTGAATACTTCAGACCCTGACGGACTCTACGACTGGGACATATCTTCGTTCCCTTCAGCAACAGGGGTGGACATAAGATGCAATGCGACAGATAGCTTCAATGATTCTGCATACTTTAACCCGCCGGGTACTCTGACGATTGATAATACGCCTCCAACAATAGTCCATACATTTCCATTAAATGATACGTATCTCAATTTTGTGCCATTACTCAATGGAACATGTATAGATAATACATACATGGATACGATATGGACGAACTCTAGTGCATACGCCTCAAAAACAGCAGTCAGCCCGTATAGTTTCCAAAACACTACTTCATTGATAAACCAGCGTTATGACATCACAATCCGATGCAATGATACCCTGAACAACACTGCGAAAACGACTTTCTGGTTTACATATGATACTATAATTCCGGAAATACAATTTACTCTTCCGACACTGGAAAATGGTGCAACTATTCCACAGAATCATACGTATCTAAACTGGACAGTAACAGAAACAAATAGGGATATAACATTGATCAGTTGGAATGGGACAAATGCCACAATGACGCTAGACTACATAAACAAAACAAACCTAACTGATGGAGTATACACATACTATGTTTGGATAAACGACTCAGCTGGCAATACCAACCAAACAGAGATAAGAACCTTAACAATAGATACAATTCTGCCGACTGTAAACCTGCTCTTTCCTGTGAATGACACATGGTACAATATATCAACTTTGAACCTTACATTCTATGCTAATGATAACATGGATGCGCTGCTTGAATGCAACAGGACACTTGACAATATTAATGAATTTGTCGGCTATATTCCTCGGGGTACCCAGAACACGACAATTATGACTGGCCTCGCACAATGTGGTCACTATGTGAATGTAACCTGCATTGACAATGCAAACAATACAGGAATGTCGGAGACGGTTCTTTTCAAGATAGACACAATATCCCCGGCAACGACAGACAATGCCACAGGCAACTGGAAAGACGAGAACCAGACAATATATCTTTCCTGTTTGGACAGTGAATCAGGCTGCAATACAACAATGTATTGCATAGACGATGAGACGAATGACTGCATCCCGAATATCAGCGGGAATTATGCGGAGTTTACATGCCCACCGGATTCTGTGTGCCGCGGCTACATAAGGTACTGGTCAAACGACACTGTCGGCAACAGAGAAACCACAAAAAATACAACTATGATAAGGATTGACACAACTCTTCCTGAAATCACAAACTGCACAAGCATGCCTTACATGGTTGACAATGACACGAGAGCATCAATTGCTATCGAAATATCATGCATCGTAAATAGTACCGGCTCCGGTGTGAAATCCGTGCGGCTAACTACTGAGCAGCCTTATGGAACCATTCTCAATACTACGCTTATGGATACTGGCTTGTGCACCGTTCCTGAGTCCCTGAAATATTGCGCATTCTTCCAGCTAAATTCAAGTATAGATATAGGCAAAATTTATTTCCATGTGAATGCTACGAACAACCTGAACAACAGCAACTATATGGAGAATGCGACAACATCCAAGATAGATGACTTATTAATTATCTACAATGCAACCGCGATTTATTCTATTTATTATTCATTCCAGGATGTTGAGCCCGAGGTCAGCATATACTTTGTAGAGAACAACAGCCAGGTCGACAGCGGAAACGCGACATTTGAACTTATGAATATAACAGGTGAGACACTCAACACATCTGAAACCCAGATAAGCAGCGGGCAGGCAAACGCAACATTTTACCTTGGCTGTGTAAATGAGACAGGAATAATGTATGTGAATGTATCTGCAGAATATAATGTTCTCAATGAATATAATGTCTCGCAGCAATTCAATGTCTCACCCTTAACGACCATTGCCGACTGCTGGTTCGACCAGATTGGAGGAAAAATAGATGTCTACTGCAGTTATAATGACACTGTCAGCGGGGTCTATATCGGAGATGCATTACTCTTTTTGAATATGTCGCTTGGGGGCTCATGTGATCTTGTTAATGCGCTCATGGAATATAACCCGTCTACGCAAGTCTACAACTACTCCTGTACACCTCCACCCGGACCTACTTATTGCTCTATACCACTTAATGTGACTGCGCAGAAAGCATGCTATAATGAAGCGAGTTACAGTCAGGATGCTGCAACAACTATCGGGTTTGATATAGATGCCTACTTTGTACCGGACACTATCCACACAATGGATTACACCAGCCTATGGATAAACATAACAAGCACTGACAGTGATGCAGACGGTGTGAATGTTTCAATAATCCAGACAGGAGGACCCACAATATATGGGCCATGGAGCATTATTGAGAACTACTATTACCTGGGATTCCTGATCAAAGATGTCTCAACCATTGTAACCTCTGACATATCAGTCCCATCCAAGGAGCAGACCAATAACTATTCTGTTAATATAACTGTTTCGTGGAACAACACTAACTGCGCCGGCTTTAGCGCGGCGCAGCCGGAACTGAAGATACTGGATTCATATTATGTTGATTTCGTGGATGTGAGTCTCAATAAGAATGAGTTTGGGACTGGTGATATTCTTAAGCTTAATGGCACGGTGCAAAACATTGGCAATGTTGATGTGTCAGGCAATCTGAGCGGCTCAATAGTTGATTTGGCAGGAGGTGTTTTTGGCACTGTCACCTGCAATGTCTCGTCAATGGCGATACCATTTGACACGAGCAGGGATTTCAGGTGCAGCTGGGATGTGGCTGGTCAGAAGAGGGGCATAACGACAGGTGAGTATAAGGTAAGGCTTGTGTTTGAGTCGCCTGCAGTTTCATTGTTATACGAGGAAGACATTTACATAGTCGTATCTGAAGAAACGCCGACAGACAGGAATGTTTATGTGACGCGATACCCGGTTACTGTTATCGACAGATATGGCAGGACAAGCCAGAGGATAGTGAAAATCTATACGTGGATGGAGTAGATAGGGAATGAATAAAAAGGGGTTTATCAGGACAGTTGAAGGAGCATTAAGCTTATTTGTGTTACTGACGTTTCTCTTTTATGTTATCCCGCATGTTCCGGTGGAAGATAAGGTAAGAGGGTCGACAAGGAATTTTGTGGCTCTGGCGATTGGAAATCTGGACAAGAGCGGTGTTTTGGATGATTATATTCTTGGCAATACATCAAACCTTAGTGCGGTTGAGAGTGCTTTGAATAAGACTCTTCCATCAAGCTTGAGTTATACTGTTGGTGTATCAAAAGCTAATGCCTCTTTCGGCACTGTGTTTTCAGAGGAGTCTTATGCCGGGGTGAATATCAGTTATAGTGTTAATAACTCGTATTTTAAGGATGCGTATGTTGTTGTGGACTTCATCAATGCTACGAATCCGAGGGTATATGGAAACGGGGAAGAGATATTTTCGTATGGCGGCGTGCATCCGGGCGGGCCAGTCAGGCTGGATGTTACTTCCTCTACTGTTGAGGGTGTGAATAATGTTGAAATAAAGACATTGAATAATGCAACTGTTGATTATGTTCTTATTGTTGATAATGAAGAGATACTTTCCTATGTTCCCAAGGACAGGGCGATTGGAGTTGTGACATATATCCTTTCAGGGAAAGAGGGCTGGTTCCAGCCTACAATAGTCGAGGTTTTCTTATGGAAGTGAGTTGTGGCATGAGAAAAAGAAAAGGGCAGTGGCTGTTGATTACAGCGCTGATTTTCAGCCTGACGCTGACGACGATTGTGCTTATGGGGTCAAGGGCAACAGATAGTGCTGATATTGCTTACGGGGATAAAAATATGTTTGACAATATAATGGCAGAATCCCAGGATGCAGTAAATGTAATTTTGAGTGAGAATCGCACGTCAGAATACCTGGAGACTGGACTTGCGGTTTATGTTGAATTCCTGAAGCGATACGTGAATGAGCATAATTCGGACATCAGCGGGTTTTATGTTGTCGGCCTGCCTTCAGGCGATGATCTGAATCTGACTGTGGCTAACTTCCTTGGGGCAGAGATGCAGGGTATGAATCTTTCTCTTGGCGGGACGGAGTTTTTGAATCTGCAGCTTGATGATGGTAATTTCAGTACGTTCCGGTTTGTTTCGGTCCCGGATAGCTTTTTGTTCAGCTGTAATTTTACGTATGTTGACGATGATGGTGATATTGTCGGGAAAAATCATCAATTCAATATGACAAGAAGGGTTTTTGATGTGTTTGATGTGAGAATGGAGTCTGGGAGTGAGATATGGAGAGATTGTGAGATAAATTGATATATTAGGGAGAACAGATAGATACTAAGTGCAAGGGGTTATGTGAATGAAAAGGAAAGCTGTGTCTGAGATGTTTGGGGGTGTTCTGTTTCTTGCTATCAGTGTCTCTGCTGTTATTCTTGTCATGCATCTTTCCGGCCCGGGAATCAGTGAAATGAAAGATATGCTTGCAATAGACCAGGCAAAGGATGTGCTTGCTTCTGTTGACCGGGTGGTGAGGGATGTTGCATCAGCAGGTCCGGGGTCTACGAGAATTCTTCCGATACAGATAAAAGGGGGGCACATTACAGTTGACGGGGATAATGATATGATATACTATGAGATGAAAACCACTGCTGAGGTGATTTCAGCGAGGAGTAAGAGAAGAATAGGGAATCTGTGGTTCTCATCCAATACTAATGTGAGTGTTTATAATGATTCTGCTTATTATTACCTTGAGAATGAGCATATTCTTGTGAATGTAAGCAAGTACGGCTCTTCTTCGAATCATGTTTCCATGAGTCCTGATTTTTTGATTGACGGGATTAATTTCAAGGACAGGAACCAGGCGATTACGGATAATGTCACGATCCATATTGACGGTTCTGCGCTTGCGGGGACGGGGTATAATTATGCGCAGGAGGTTGGGAGTGAGCTTGCGCGGGGGAGGATTGTTAATTTTTTCAATACTCTGACAGCTAATTATACTGTCTGGATAACTCTTGAGAGCGGATCGGATTTTTTCCAGGTGCAGGTCGTGGATATTGTGGATAAATGATTAAGATTTTTAAGCATGTTGCTGCAATTATTGGTTGTTATGTATTCAAAAGAGATTGAGAACCTGTTCAGGGAGAAGAAGATTAGTTTCGGGGATAAGGTTCGCGTTACTGTTGGTGAGGATGTTTTTGAGGGTATCATTATCCCGCGGCCTGAGAGAGATAGTGATATACTGGTGCTGAAGCTGGATTCCGGGTATAATGTCGGTGTGCGGTGGCGCAGCGGTGCTTCTGTTGAGAAGGTGTCGAGTGGGAGGAGGCTTGAGGTGTTCCCGTCTGTTGATGCTGAGGCAAGGAAAGGGCTTCCTGATGTGTCTCTTATCGCTACTGGCGGGACTATCAGCTCGAGGATATCTTATGAGACCGGAGGCGTGAAGTGGCTGATGGAGCCTGGGCAGCTGCTTTTTATTGTGCCTGAGCTTGAGAGGATTGTGCGGCTTAAGGAGATTGAGAAGCCGTTTCTTATAGCTTCTGAGAATATGAGTGCTGTCCACTGGAAAAAGCTTGCGGAGTCAGCTGCGAGGCTTTTGAATGAGGGCTCTGAGGGCGTCATCATAACTCACGGGACTGATACGCTGCATTATACTGCGGCTGCTTTGTCTTTTATGCTGAAGAATCTTTCGAAGCCGGTTGTCCTGACTTATTCGCAGAAGTCAACTGACAGGGGGAGTACTGATACTGTGCTGAACCTGACGTGCGCGGCTTATGCTGCGGGGTACAGTGACATTGCAGAGGTTGTGCTTTGCGGGCACGGCGAGTCGTCTGATGATTACTGCCTGCTGAACAGGGGGACGAAGGTCAGGAAGATGCATACTTCGGCAAGGCATACTTTCAGGCCTATCAATGACCTGCCTCTTGCAAAGGTGTATCCGACAGGTAAGATTGAGGCTGTCAATGGCAGTTATAATAAGAGGTCTTTGGGGAAGGTTACTGTTGATGCGAAGTTTGAGGAGAAGGTTGCGCTTATCAAGTATTACCCCGGGGCGAGTCCTTCACTTGTTGATTACCTTGTCAAGGAAGGTTACAGGGGGATTGTCATTGAAGCTACGGGGCTTGGGCACGTTGGCACTGATGAGTCGAAGTACAACTGGCTGCCTGCGCTTAAGCGCGCGATAGCTTCAGGGGTTGTTGTGTGCGCTGCTGCGCAGACACTTTACGGCAGGCTGGACCCGTTTGTGTATGGCGAGGGGCGGAAGGTGCATGATCTCGGTGTTGTTTATCTTCAGGATATGCTGCCTGAGACTGCTTATGTTAAGCTCGGCTGGGTGCTTGGGCATACGAAGGATGCGGGGAAGGCGCGCGAGATGATGCTGACTAATTATGCAGGGGAGATTACGGAGAAGACGGATGTGAGGACGTTTTTGTATTGAGTTTTTGGGTGTTGTGGTGTTGCATATAACTTCTTGTTCAGTTCAATTTTTGAATTACTAAAAACGGAAAAAGAGAGGGATTTTATAAAACAGAGGAGACACACTATTATGTGTGCTTCGTACTCAATATACACAAAAATCAAAAAATGCAAAACTTTTATAAGATAAGGAATTACATACTTATAATATGGGTCTTTCACTAACTGAAAAAGTCAAGATAATACATACAGGAGATTTGCATCTCGGAATGACTTTTAAATCTTTGTCAAATAAATCCAAATTACATAGAAGAGATTGCCAAGATGTATTTTCAAAGATTATCAACTTGTGTATAAAAGAACATGCTGATGCCTTATTAATTGCAGGCGATTTGTTTGATGAACCAAACCCCTCAAAATCTATTGTTACTTTTGTTATTGATGAATTAAAAAGATTAAAGGAGAAAGAAATTCCTATATTTATAGTTTCTGGTAATCACGATCCCCATAAAAACGACAGCTTTTGGTTTACACACTCATTTCCATCCAACGTAATTATTTTTGATAATAATCGTTTGGAATCCAAAACAGTAGGTAATTTAACAGTCTATGGTTTGGCATATACGAATAATACAAAAGAACCATTGAAAGATTTTAAAGCAGAAAAAAATGATAACTTCAATGTTGGTCTAATACATGGTTCTACTACGAATATTAAAGAGGATGATAATCCAGAATATACTTATAGACCGATAAAAAAAGCTGACATAGACAATTCAAATCTAGATTATGTCGCACTGGGTCATTTCCATGATTTACTTGAAATAAGTGGAAATGTCAAATGTTTTTATTCTGGTTCTCCAGAAGGGCTAAGCTTTAAAAACAGCCCAGATTCTTGTGTTCTTATAGTAGAATATTGTGACGGAAAAGTTACCGTTAGACCACATAAAACCGCAATAAGAGAATTTCATACAATTGAAATAGATTGCACTAAACTGGAGAATGATACTGAAATTAGAAAAATACTTGAAAAGAATAACGGAGATAATAAGATTCTACTATAAGAACACAAGAATCTG
>JAIWAJ010000024.1:0-11923 GCA_048634435.1 Methanosarcinales archaeon | reverse complement strand
CATATAAGGTCCGTATAGGACTGTTTGTGATATCCTCTATTCTAAAATATCTAAAATATATTCCAAAGAGGAACATAAATTTCTGCGATTCTGATGAAAAATTATTCAAAATGTCAGTACAAGAACTAAGACAGCTTATGGATGAAGCATATTCAACCGAGATGTTAAGAGAGGACAGCAGAGTCGAAGCATGCAACAATTTTAAGCGAAAACTTGAGGAGGAACAATTCCCTGTAGCAGAGCTACAAGAAGCTTTAGATTATCTAATGAGCAGTCGAGAAAGACGTAAAACAGATGAATTGATAAGTTCTGATGAATATATAGAACAGCAATTGAGGCAATTATGTCAAGAACATGAAAAACTTGCTTATGTCGGTGGTGTAGCTCATACATTTTCAACATATTCATTCGAAGAGAAAAATTTGTATGAAAGAATGTTAGATTTAGAGCCTGTAAGATTGATGTTGTGTGATAGCAATGATATAATCTTACATCCAGAAAAGTATGGTATTTAATTCAGTTGTGCGCACAACCCCATGCAGCATTTATTCTACAATCACTTATATCTCCCGGCAAGCCATTCAGCAAGCTTGTTCTTCTTCACAGCTTCAGTAGATAAGAGGCCATGATCTTCCTCAGGGTTTGCTATCACGCCCTTAAGCGCATCATACGCATGCTCTCTCATATTCACAATCTGCTGCTGTTCAAACATTTCATCAATCCCGTAAAATTCTTTTGGCAGTTTAAGCGGGTCAGTACCCTTGCTCAGCTCGTGCATAAGGTTCCTGAAAGCCACCGCGCTTTCCCTTACACCATATGACCCCATTTCCCATATAAGATAAGAATTTTTCATCCCCTTTTGTCTCATCAGGAACAGCCAGCGATATATTACCTGCATGTCCCGCGACAGTCTGTCAATAGGGGCGTGGGCGCCCATGATTGGGCGCGGCGCATTAATATGCACCATCGTTATATATTTGGCGTCGCCGTCTTTAAGGGATTCTACGTCTTCATTGACGCGGATGTAGTTTACTGTAAGATGCTCAAAGTCAAGGCAGTATGAAGTGATTTCCCCTTTGTCAAGGTTTTTCACAAGTTTCACATGGTCATTGGCACTCATGATCCTTAGCTGCCCTTCCTGTCCCTGCGGCGGCATTGCAGTTTCAATGTATATTTTCATACCAGATTCCTTGGTGTATTCATACACAGACATATCAGATGTTAAGTCCTTGTCATCCACTTTCATAGACCATCTTTCATGTTTTACGAAGAGATGCCCCTGTATGTATTTTGCTGCAACAGCTGTGATTAGTTTTTCAACAAGTATTTTTAGCGTGGGACCGTTTTTCTCCTGTGATTTTTTGTCTTTTGAATAGTATTCGTACCCGAGTTCATTGCGCCACGTTATCTGGTCAGGGTCATATTGCATGCCGACGATATCTGCCCAGAGAGGGTCATGTGTCAGCCACATATACTTTGCAATGACGCGGTATGCCACCTGCTCTTCTGCTTCAGAGCCGTGGCGGCGCCAGAAGTCGAAGACGTCGTTGAAGTCGGTTCTCTGGAGATATGCTCTTACAGTATCAACTTCTTTGATACCTTTTGCTATATCCTCTCTTTCACTTAACACTTTATTTTGTATTTTAGTCTCTGCAGAAGAGGCATTTAAGTCCTGTAAGTTCAGTTCTATTTCTTTCAGTTGAATCTCAAGTTGCGCGGGAATTAACCTGTTTGCTTCTTGGAATTGTTGCTTTACCATTAAAAGTTGCGCTTGTTTGTTTGTTTCATCAAGTCTCATGTTTTGTTTTCGTATCCTAATTTCTTCGGTCAATTCATTTATTAGTCTCTCATACTCTAGTACGTTTCGGTCATATCCCTCCTGGAAACCAGTACCGTTTTGCTCTAGCATGAAGTTATCGAAGAATGCGACGCTGCTTACATCCGCTGGCGCACCCATGGCATTGAAAAGTATGGTTATGAACCGACCCATGAACCAGTCCTGCATACTTACGAATTTTGTACCGTCGGGAGTTGATGTGGGGCATGTTACCGAACCTCTTGCAGGATCCACATATGTGCCATCATCTACCTCCTGCATAAACTGCGCCAGATTCTTCCCATCAAACGAATACAAAGCAACCCTCGGCTCCTGCTGCCCTACATCAAACGTCACATGCGGGCGTATGCGCGACGAAGTATGAAACAGGTAATATTTTGCATTAACCAGTTTCCTTGAAGAATACGCGCCCTTGGTAAGCCGCTCATGCATAATCTTCCATTCATAGGCGCCGGCAATGCACAGATCAAGGTCTGTCTGTAAATGCAGGCCCACCTCGAACTTCCTGCCTGTATCAATATTCCCCTGACTGTTCTTGATATGCGCTATCTGCTCTTTAATATCTGCCTCAAACATCTCAGAAAGAGCCTCATAATCAATCTGGCAGAAATCGAAGCCGAGGCGCGCAGCTTTCATTATTTTTCTTGCAAGCCCCATGTTCGTAAGCTTCTCCTCACCCTGCTCAAACTGCGAAAACCCTGGGGTGACCCCGACAATATAGCCCACAGGCTCATTGCTTTTCGTCCATCTCTCATCAACAAACTTTTCCTTTAATTTCTCATTCATACTTCACACAAAAATCCAAAATATATATAATCCAACACGATAATAGTATAAGTGTATATTACATCAACCAGAATAAATAATTTTTGAATAGAGACAGGTGGTCATAATAAGTCTTAACCTCGGTTTTGTAGACAAGTTGAAAACAAAATTCCACAAAAAAAGCATAGATCAGGAGATAGACGAGGCATTTGACGACTCCGGTTCATACTCAAAAAAAGTGCTGGAAGGCAGCAGCAAACAAAATCCTGAAAATGAGCAGCTAAGCAGCAACTACAGGCTTGAAAGCCAGCAGGAACCTCCAACCCCGCTTATGGAGCCTGGAATGCAAAATCAGGACACACTTAGCAATCAGCAGATACAGGATACCAATGACCCATTCACGCTCCCAAAAGGCGCCGACAGGCCGCCTCCACAAGCAGATAAGCCCCTGCAAATGCCGGAGACGCACCACTCAATGGATGAACAAAAAAGAGATTTTTTCAATCAACCCCGCTTAACAGGCGGAGCAGGCACTGCCTCTTCTGATGTGAACACAATTCTTCTGGAAATAAAAGACTTAAGAACACAGAATGAGCACATACTTGATCTTTTGAAAAACATACAGGACCGGCTCAGAGGACACTAAATTTTTGGTGCCACAGCCTCTTCTTTCCTGTATATGCCGTAAAGCTTCTTTATTTCATTAAAAACCCTGTAATAATAATCTCTCGCCTCTTCAAATGTATTTGAGCGGTTCTTGTTATAAAAGAGATAATTGTAAGACCACCACAAACTCTTTTGGATGCTGTGCGTATATTCATATTTTGTATCAAGCGAGCCCAGCAGCTTCATCTTCATCCACCCGTTCTTTTCAGGGTCCCCAAGTGTCTGTACTCCCCATGTCCGCACTATTATATTTATGCTTGTCCACCGGTCCCAAGGCTTATAGGCATGCCATTCAGCTTTAAAAGCACCGTCAGTTGTATCCCATGCAATATAATGCAGATAAAACTTTGGCGAGTCTATCTCAAGCGTTGACCTGAGAATGGTTTCCGCATGCCTTCTAAGGCGAAACGGTTCCTTCCCCTTGTAGCTTATGACAATATTGTCTGTTTCGTGAGGGAGTTCATCACTGTACTTTAGCTCGGGCATGATGCCTCAACTCCTCCCCGTATTCCTTTAAAGTGTTTTCAAACTCAGAAGCAAGATCCCTTCCCGTCTCCATCCATTTTTGCCTTTGCTTGGCATAGAACATATTATGCCAGAAACGCCGCGCCATTTCATACAGGATAGACTGCTGGATCAATGTATCCTGCGGATACTCTGTTACAATTCTTGGCTTTAGCCTTATGGAAACAGATCCTTCCCCGTTTGCAGAAGTGCCGGTAATTATCACATCATATCTCAAGTACGTGTAAATATCCATTTCTTTAACAGTACGCCAGCGTATATTGAACTTGTCTGCATTATTCTGCGTTTCCCATGTATAGTTCATCTCCTGGACGCGCCCTGCAGGCACATTAAATATATCGTGCATCATCGCCCGCACTTTATTATAGAACTTTTCCGGGTGCGGTCCCGAATAATTAAAAAGAATATCCTTTTCTCCTGGTTCATAAAGATTGTCAAAAATTACAAGTTTCGTCCTTGCCCAGACCATACAAATCACCCTAAAAAATCATAAACCATATGATTCTCCATTTTCAATTTTAAGCTTCCCTTCGCAACAATAGCATAGATGAAGGGTACAGGAAATGCACAAATTGCATTGAATTTCCGCAGATTTTATCGTGTATATAGTTTATATACGATAAAAAATCATGAAATATATATGATGTTGGTGGATTTCAAGCTTTTTTATTGTCGGTTCGTACTTTATACACAATAAAAAACATAACTAATAAATATTAATACTTGTACTTCTATATATTATTTATCTTAGATCCTATATAAAGGAAGGTGTTGTAATGGTCCATCCGATATATGATGCAGAAACACTTAAGAGAGCAACTGAAGCGCATTTTCAAAAAAACTGGGACGAAATCCTCAAAATCAACTTATCCATGCTGGAAAAGCATCCGGATGACGAATTTCTTATCTGGCACATAGCAGACAATTATCTCAAACTCGGCAACACAGAAAAGGCAATAGAATTTGCAGAAAAAATAAAAGAAAGCGCAGCCCACAAAGACGACATAATGCTGAGGGCGGCGCATCTCGCGCAACCCAACTTAGACGATGAATGAGAATAGTTCACTCATATTTCCCTTTCTTATACATAAAAACCGTAAAATCGTGCGGCAGGTATGTATGATCAAAAGCCAGGTTCCTTGTCATAGTACTGCAAAACCGCAGGATATCGAACGGGTCAAAATAATGCGTATGATCGGTCCTGTACTCAACGTCACCAAAAACACTGGTCATATTAAATGCAACACTGATTTTTGCAATCTCAAATGCCCTTTTTATCAGCTTTTTTGCAATCTCCTCAGTATGCGGTGTCTTGAGGTTCATTGGACCGCACATGATAACGTAATCAAAAGACAGCTTTTCACTGCAATTCAAAATATCCATTACTTTGAATTCAGTATTTTTGGCAGTATTTGTTTTTTTTGCAATCTCTATCATCTTCGGGACTATGTCTGTACCTAAGTATTTTTTGTATTTTATTCCTTTCTGTGTTGCTTTTGCTGCAAAATCACCTCTTCCGCATCCGACATCAAGAATCGTCCTCTCATTCATATCACCGACCTTAAAAAGCATATTAAACCGTATGTCTTGGGACTTCTCACTTCCATAACCCATTATGCTTATGCCGGGATTTTCTTTTATCCATGTGTTGTAGTTTTTGATTACAAGTTCATTGTGCGCCATGCTCATTACCTCTGTATTTTAATACTGAATCCATGATTATGTCCTCTGCCAGGTTGCCGTTGTTCATCAGATGTTCGCGCCATTTGTCGCGCGTCCTCTCAAGCCCGATATTTATCGCGTAATCCATGATAGAAGGCATTACAGCGCGCGCGTTTGGAATCTTCTTCAGATCAGACAATTTCTTTGAATACAGTCTCAGATCATACTCTTTGCGAATAGTGTTTTTTTCTGCAATAAGCTTATTGCGCTCATGCATCGAAGTTGTGCGTTTTATAAGCGCATCAATCCCGCTAATCTGCTCATTAATCATATTAATCTCACTTTCAAGACAGTAAATAGTATCCTCAAGACTGCGGCCGTCACATGCACTCTTTTCAAACAATTCACACGAAAGCTGGCCAAGACCACTATACGTATCCCTCGGCCGCCAGACAGCAACAGGCGGGAAATTCAGCTTCATGTTATCAGCAATATGTTTTGCTTCTTTCAAATAGCATTTGCCTGCAAGTGCGCCCCCGACATACATATTCACTGAAAGCCCCTCGAAAAACACAAGAGTCATAGGCCTTGCCCTTGCAGATATGTGCTTCGAAATCGTTGAAAAATCCGAAGCCATATTATCCTTGCTAAGTGCAAAAGAATGCACTTTACCGCATGCCGGGCACTTTCCGGATAACTTCAGCACATCCTCATCTTCCATAATCTCAAGTTCAACCTTCCCCAAGCACTCGCAATGATACCAGAACGGAGCAATCATATCTTGTTTCTGTATACTATTGATATCAGCAAGACACGAATAATATTTCCTGTAATTTTCAAGCAAAAACAGGAACTCCTTATCGAAAACCTTTTGGCAGTCAGTAAAAAGTGAAAAAAGAGTGTCATGACAAAAATGATTATTCACAATCTTTGAAAGCATGATGGCATTAAACTCAGCAAAATTCCGGGCAGACTCCCCTGACTCCCTGAGTATACCCATAAACAGTTCATAATTGCGATATAGTTCGTTTTTGCTCTCAGGATAAACATTGTACCCGCTGTTTTCAATGCAATTCAGGCAGGATTTCATCCATTCTCTTGTATCATTTCCCCATTTTAAGATATCGCTCCAATCAGGATTAGGGACAGCAGCATGCATCTTCACTTCACACTCTTTTTTCATTTCATATGAAAGTTCAAAAACACCGTTTTTATGGAAGATGCTAGGAAATTGTGTCATTTTCAGCCACGGCCATGATGATGCGATATCCTGGTTGGCAACCCCGTAGAACTCAACCACCTCCACGCCACTTAACCGCGCAAGCTTTTCTTTTACAGCATGCATCAGCGTAGTTTTCCTCACAACCCCGGAGTAAGGTACAAAATTTGTCTGATGTGCACTCATCAGGAATATGCAGTCCTTTTTACTGTGCAGTATCGCAAGCTTTCCCCGCACACCGGAAGTCAGTGTACCGGAATCCTTATGGAACTTCTTTATGTGGCTCGCAATCTTTTTCCTGTTGGAAAGCACCCTTTTTTTCCGTGCAGGATCACTGTCCAACCAATCATTTGTGCAAATGTAAGATTTGTGCACAGCATCAGCTAAAGAATCCACTGTTTTTATTGAACCGATTGTATCTAAGGATGCATTCATCCAATCACATTATTTGCTTAAAAAGCCGTCATTCACAAGTTTGCTTACGCAGAAACACTCTGCATACTTCACGCGAATCTGGTATCCCCTGTATCGTGCGCGCGCAGCAATCGCATCCATAAGATCCTTCCCGTATTTCCTGACCTGCGACTCATGCGCACGAACTGCCTCTATCTTTTTATCCATCTGGCCGGTTATGTCCACGTACAACTGCGGGCTAAATCCTGAAGTGCAGGATGAGTGCGGTATCCCTTCCTCCCACATCAACACCCGCTCGACGCATCTTGCAGCAGCAAGAGCAGCCATGCTTACTCTCCTGTGATCCTGGTTCGTATGACCATGCCAATGAGTATACACTGTATCAGCATGATGCTTATTGATGATTGACTCAAGCTCCCCAATGATTTTGTGATTGCATGGAATATCAAGAGCTTTGTAGTCAAGGATGTAAAGTTTTGCACCAATAACAGAGGCAGCCCTCTTTGCTTCCAGAATAGCGTTTTTCTTGCTCCTGATGATTTCATGCCTGTGATTTTCTGTAGCACCATCAGACACTGTCACCATCACGACTTCATCCCCCTGTTCTTTGTGCTTCAAAAGAGTCCCTGCACAGTTGAATTCAATATCATCCGGATGCGCACATATTGCAACTACGTTCATCTAAACACCTCTTATAATTCTCAATGGTCTTCACCAGTCCCGATTGTATATCGTGTACCGGTGTCCACCCGACTGCTTCTTTGATTTTCGTATTATCCCCTGATTTGCTTTCAATATCTGTCGGACGCCTGATAGGGACATGCATTACCTGTGATTTTGAGCCGGTAAGATACATTATCGTCTTTGCGATATCTATGATGCTCACAGGTTTTCCTGCGCCCACATTATACACTCCCTTGACTTTGCTCTCTGCAAGCTTAATTGTAGCGTCAACAGCATCGTCAATATACATAAAGTCCCTCAGCTGCCTGCCGTGCCCGTGTACTTTAACAGGCTCACCATTCAATGCCTGCCATATCATGTTCGGTATCACATACCCATTGAAACTCTGCAATTTGCCGTAAACATTAAAATACCTCACACCCACGCAGCTCATCCCCCCCATCGAGCCATAGTCAGCACACATCTTCTCACACTCAAGTTTAGCTTTCCCGTAATTGGTATTCGGCACTACAGCATCACTCTCCTTCATAGGCAGCCTCGATAAGTCATATTTGCCATAACATTCAGAAGATGACGCCAGAAAGAACCGCTTTACTCCAAAACATTCGCACTTCTCAAGAAGGGTTCTCGTGCCATTGACCTCTACATCCCATGTCTCCTCAGGCATCGCAAGCACCCTATCAACACCGACAACAGCAGCCATGTGATAAACTGTATCTGCACCAGCCAGCACTTTGTCCAGCACTTTCTCATCCCTGACATCGCCGCGCACAACATCAAGCCTATTGCCATTCGTACCTATCACTGCCAGATTATCTCTTCTTCCGACAGAAAAATTGTCAAGAACAGTCAGAGAGACATCATCTTTCATTGAAAGAAGCCTCTGGACAAGATGCCTGCCGATAAACCCGGCGCCTCCGGTAACAACTATTTTTTCGCCATTCATTTTCTCCAGTTCCTCCTGCCAATAGCAAGGTCTACCAAAAATCGAAACGTCACGTAAACATCCAAAAGAAGATTAAGTATCCTGAGCGGGAGTGCAACAGCGCATATTTTCAAAAAGTGCATCTTCCCCATCTTAGGGTCAGACATGCGCAATATAAAGACATATGCGAGATATTCTATCATCATCGTAAGCACTGCATATATCCAGTCAAACCAGATAAGGTATGCTAGCGCAATGGGATATGTAATTTTTTCAAGAATAGGTGCAAGGATTATCCACCCGTAAGCAGGCTTATCTTTTTTAGGTTTCAGCGAAAGAGTCATGTTCCTGAAATAATAAGCGCTCTGTAGAAATGAAGAATTCCACAGGAAAAGCTGTTTCGGCAGCCTGTCAACGCGCGGCTCAGCACTTATCATCGTTGCATCCGGCACCTGTATATTTGTATAACCCATGTTTACAAGAGAAAATCCGATGAATATGTCTTCTGATGTCGTGAGGTTGTCCCCGAGTGTGGATTCATAATAATTAAAAACATATTCCAGCAGCTTCCTGTCATACATCACACCGCATCCTATCGGAAACAGCGTTGTCCCGAACACCCGAAGCGCACTGTCTTTTGCAAAATACTGGTCAGTAAGATAAAGTGCCTCCCGGTACCTCTCAACAGGCCACTGGAAAAAATAATATTTCAGTTTTTGCAGCGGGCGCATCTTTGCCTTGTTTTTATAGTGCGTCACAAGCTCTCTTGAAGCAGGATAATGCTTTAGAAGAAGCATCTTAAAAAGGGTCTTCATCTGGTCCTTTTTTGAGAATGGCCTTACGGTCCCGTAAGAACTTCCTGTTTTAGAATCTGAATGCGCCTTTACAATCTTTTCAATGTAATGCGGGTCAGAGAGAATAGTATCTGCATCAAGCACCATTATTTTATCAGTGGTTGCAATCCTTGCACCAAATTTTACTCCGGGGGTTTTGCCGACTGATTTTTCATTATGGTACAGTTCAATCTCAAACTTTTTTGTCAAAAAGTGCATCTTTCTGACAACTTCAATGGTATTGTCTGTCGAATAGTCATCAATGATATACACCTTTTCGACAGGATACGTCTGCATCTCAAGCGATGCCAGAGCATACTGTATGCGCCGACCTTCATTTTTAGCCGGGATTATGACGCTCACAGACGGCCTGTAACCTGGTTTATTATGCAAAGCATAAGGCTTTTTCCTGAGTTTGGCATAAGCGCCGAGAACTACCTGCGTGCCGATGACAGGCACGATTATTGGCATACCCACAACAATCACCGCCCTATACCTGCATATTTTATCTTCTCTGAAAGAAAGTCGTTTTTGTTAAGTACGTTCCTGCCGTCAACAACTGATGCATGGGGTGCAAGTTTCCTTATATTCCTCGCAGACAGGTTTTTTATGTGCTTGTGTGGTGTTGTCACAATCACCAGTTCAGCATCTTTTAGAGTATTCTCAAAATTGTCTGTCTTTATCCAGTCCACTTTCCCGACATGCGGGTCATGAGCGACAATATTTGTGTATCCCATGCTCTTCATTTCCTCGATGACTGCTTTGGCAGGAGAGTTTCTCATATCAGAAACATTGTCTTTGTAGGCAAGCCCGACAATCGCAATTTTAGAGCCATTTGGCTTCTTGCATAAAAGGTTCGCTGCCTTGCGCGCAGTATACGCAGGCATCTCTTCATTCGTCTTTCTTGCAGTTTTAATTAAATTCGATGTGTATCCTTTCTTTTCCAGTTCATGAATCAAAAACCACGGGTCATCAGGCAGGCAGTGCCCCCCGACCCCGCATCCAGGTGATACATTATAGAAATTCCATTTCGTTGATGCTGCTTCAATAACATTTTTCACATCAGCACCGAGTATGTCGCATATCTTTGCAAATTCATTAGCAAGGGCAACATTCATATCCCTCTGGATATTTTCAAGGAGTTTTGTAAGTTCTGCTTCCTTTAGTGTTGATGTTCTGTACACTGAAGGCACAATCTGCAGGTATAGGCAGGCGCAGGCGCGAGCGCTCAAATCATCAATGCCGCTCACAACTTTTGGGATCTTATCGATCCTGTGCTTATCATCACCCGGGTTGATGCGCTCAGGTGAATATGATAATCCAAAATCCATCCCTGCCTTGAGACCGGAAACATTCTCAAGCGTCTTTCTGAATATGCCCTCTGTTGTACCGGGTCCCACTGTTGACTCCAGGATGACCAAAGCACCCTTTTTTAAGCTGTAACCGACACATTTTGCTGCAGATGCCACGAAATCATAAATCGGCTTTTTAGTTGCCGGGTCAGCAGGAGTGGGAACAGCGACAATGATTGCATCGTGCGATCCCGCATTCGTGACATTAGCTGATGCGCTGAATGTATGCGCTTTTTGAAGTATTCTGTCAATCCACATTTCATCATCAAGAAAATTTCTCTTCTGTTTCAGAGACTCTATTTTCCTTTTGTCAACATCATAACCATAGACTTTGAACCTTTTTTTAGCAAAAGTCATCGCAATCGGCAGCCCTACATACCCCAGTCCTACAACTGCAATGCTGGCCTTTTTATCTCTGACTTTTTTTTCAAATAAAGAGCCATTTGTCCAATACATAAATCACTATCCCTGCCTGTTTGAATCTATTACTCATTGTATCTACTGGAAAGTTATCGTACCGAAAAATTAATAAAGGGCGATTGTTCCAAGAAGAAAATATGATTGTTTTGTGTCGTCGTACAGGATGACATGAAATAAAATAAAAAAAATCGCCTGAAATCCGCTATCCCAATCGGAGCAAGCTCCGGGGTATTACGCGGATTTCCGAGACGGCGATTTTTAGTCTTCCCGAGTGAATTAATAATCGCAGCAAACTGCGGGTATTAGAGCCACTCGGGAATAAAGAAATAGTCTCTCGAAGATATGATTTATCTGAAAATATCCGGATCTGTGTGGTCTGAACTGGACCCGGACTGTTCCGGATATAGTTCACGCCGTTACTACATTGACAAATATAACAAAAAAACAATATGCGTTAACTATATGGCAAAGACATATAGTCCATTTTGAACGCAAGTTCAAAAGCTTGGCACGTAAGTGCCATGAAAGAGTTATGTCTTTGACTGTAAATTATATATATCTGGTCAACTATTATTTACATAGTTAGGCGCCGATACAAGGACAATATTGCTCATCAAGAGA
>JAIWAJ010000023.1:0-11924 GCA_048634435.1 Methanosarcinales archaeon | reverse complement strand
TTCCCGGGACATTGTAGAGGATGATGTCACCGCTTATTGCTGATGCGATACGGGCATAATGCTGGTACAGGCCTTCCTGCATCGGCTTGTTCTGGTACGGGCTGATCTGCAGGTGGGTAGTGATCCCTACATCCTCAATCATTTTTGCAGCATCGATCGCTTCTCTTGTGCAGTTAGAGCCGTCTCCGGCAATCACTTTTGTTTTCCCGCTTACATGATCGAGGCAGTTTCTCATGAGCGCAAGCTGCTCATCCCATTTCATTGAACTTGCATGGCCCGTGCATCCTGCGACAAGGATGCCGTCAACACCACCGCGAAGCACATAGTCTATCAACTGATTCATAGCATCCTGGTTTACAGGGCGCACAAGCCCGTCCCCGTCGCCCATGGGTGTCACGAGCGCAGGATAGCATCCGCCAAAAACTTTTGCCATCTTAATCGCCTCCAATGATTTCGTTAATCATGTCATCGAACTTATAGAATCCTTTTTTGCCACTTATCCACTGTGCAGCTGACAGGGCCCCGTCAGCAAATCCCTCTCTTCCTCTTGCAGTATGTTTTATCTCAATCGTATCTGCTAAAGAATCAAACCCAACCACATGCGTGCCTGGAATCGCCCCGCCCCGCACGCTTGCAAAATGAATTTCATCATGACTTATCTTCCTGTCAAGGCGCCCTGTCACAAGCTTTTTTTTGCGCTCAAGGTTCGCGACAAGTATTTCCCCGAGCTTCAGGGCAGTCCCCGAGGGGCTGTCAAGCTTCCTGTTGTGATGAAGCTCATATGCATATTCATCGTATTGCGGGAACTTATTGAAAAGCTTTGCGCAATAAGCAGTCATGTGAAACAGCAGGTTCACGCCAGTTGAAAAATTCGGCGCATAAACAAACCCGATGCCAGAGTTCTTCACAATTTTTCGCGCCTCTTTTTCCTTATCATACCATCCGGTTGTGCCGACAACCATGTTCTTCTTCAGTGCCGCAGCTTTTTTCAGGTTGCCAATCAAAGTATCAGGGCGCGTGAAATCTATGCAGACATCAACGCCTGCCAGGCTTTTATCATCAATCTCATTATACACAGTTCCTTTTTTTTCCATGAGGGGATCAATTATTGACTTCACATTGATGCCCCTGTCCAAAGCAAGCTTCCCGATAGTCCTGCCCATTCTGCCGTACCCGATTATTGCGATATTCAATGCCATCTCATCATCTCCTTAAACCTGTCAAAACAGCGCACAAACTTAAAAACAGCAAAAAATCCGGCGAACTCATAAAGAAAAAGGGAACTATGTGATATCTTCATACTCCAGACATCAGGACCTGCAAAATTTCCGGCATTCACCATAGTCACCCATGAAACCACGGTGAGTAATGGGAACACAATATTTATAAGCTTATCCGTCAGATAAGAATAGGCAAGAAAGTATTGACAGGTGATGATATGATTGGTGATGGAAGATATATTGGTCCGATAGATAATCCATACGATACGGGAGTCACAGAGGTTGCATCAACATCCGGCCCGGATCTGCTCTATGATGCAGACGGTAATTTTCGTGGGTATATTGAGAATGTATGAAGATGATATCCAACCAAAATGACAACATCTTTGAACATCAAATTTTCTGAGCGCAACCTCAAAATCTGTATCTAATCACTCACAAATACTAACAACACAAAGCATATGCCTCACAACAGGCACTGCTGTAGCCATCGTATCCGAGCCCCAGTCCATCTAAGGAACAGACAAGACCATCCTCGCAAGACGAATAATAAGGAATCAACTGATCCTCTTTCAGTATATAGAAATCGCTCGATTCCAGTGAGATTGTATACAGCGAAAAAAAAGTAGTATCATATGCATTAAAACTCAAATCAAACCCAAGATTATAGCTGTTTTCCTTTGCAACCTCTTTCTGCATCTCAATGAAACTGTCAATATCGTTCCTATCTGTCAGGTTCTTTTTCGTGACCAGATATAGGCCTTTCTCAGTCTCCTCAATCATCCACACAGGATTATTATCCTGCACGCTTGCACAATTAATGTTCGTACTCTGTGTAAGAGTATTGCTTAGCATATACAAAATAAGAATGATGATTATCGCGCCAACTATGAAGAACTGGCCTTTTCTTTGTTTAGATCCTCTGTACATGATTCTCAACCTGTCCTGAAATGCACTTTATAGGGCTGGAACATATCCTTATTTTCAATAAATGTGCTTTTTACAAGTACTGATTCTGAAGACATCGAACTTTTTACCAACCCTGACTTATGATCCAGGGACCATAGAAGTATTGAGCGGAGAATATGCCACTCATCATCAGATGCAATAGTCCCCCTTATCCATGCGGTTTTTCTTAAGCCACTTTTATGGTTGACTATTGCTGAGGGTACTTTCCAGCGCTCTTTCAGTGTCCAGTCTACTTTCGAGCCGTCACTGGCGATATCTATCCGGTAATACTCGGGTCCTACTCTTACGAGGTCACCAGTATAAAACGGGCCCTCATCCAAATCATTGCATATATTATTGCCATTCAGGTCGATATTGAGGATATTAAAGCCCTTTGAAATGTTTGTTATTGTAAACGAACGTGATACCCAGGAACCCTTTTTATAGCCGCTTCCAGTGAGCAGGCCAGATGTACATCCTGCACCTCCTAGTGTAATCACAGTTGTCATGTCGCCGATACTGTAGGTAGTGCTATTATATTCTGTAGATTGTTCAAGCACAATATATTCTGTGTCGTTGTGTATAGAGTACAGTCTGCCCGGATATGTATCTGCAAACTTGTGCTCTGATACGGGCCTGATTTCAATGTATCTTCCGTTTTCACTTATTTTTCTCAATGTAAAGTTTGTCATGTCTATTTTGAATGTGTCGCCTGCACTTATCCTGCCACCGTCATTTGTAAGGTTACGGTCCCGGTTCAAATCTATGAATACTCCATCATAGCCGGAACCTGTCGTATTCACAACCAGAGCAGAATAGTTTCTTTTTTTAATGTCAATCTCTGCGTAATAATAAATGTCAGGACTATCTTCTGTTCCTATTTTGCAATATATATTCTTTGTCGAATTTACATAGTTTATTATCCCGTCTATTGTGTAGGTCGTACAGGAACTCGTCATATCTGTGCAGTTTACATAGCCCAGGTAAATGTCTGAATCCGGCAGGTAGCAATTGTAATCATATTGGGCCGGACCGCTGTGAATCCATGACATGTTCAGTTTACGATATCTAATGGAAGATCTAATGTTCATGTTCGTGAAATAGAAATATTTGCTAACACCATAGGTCTCTTCTGAAGCATTCGCGGGGTTTATGAATATATTACTCTCTGCTGGCGGCACTGTATCAAAATCCACTGACTGGAGGCCGAATATATCTCTTTGCACTTCATCAAGATTGTCTTTCGTTATGTTTGCGACTTCAATTATTGACTTCTTATTATCCAGAAACTCGTTGAGCTTCCGCTTCATCTTAGGATGGACAAGATTCATGTATCCTGGTATTATCAGTACATCGAGGTCAATTATCTCTGATTCATTGGTTCTTGCACGAACTGATATGTTCGTCTGCCTGTTATTGATTTTTAGTGTGCTGCTTATTTTTTTTCTGTACTTCAGGATATCTTCCCCGCGAATAAACTCGACATCATAAGCGCCATTATGAATCGACGAAAAAATCCACATTTCTCCGCTCACGTTTATTGCATTGCTTACAGACTTTGGACCCTCATATTTATCATAAGTGCCATTATTATCTGAATCAAAATAGATTGAATCATAGTCCTCAACCAGATTCCCCATACCTGTGTCATTGTCTACCAACACAAACTTATGTCCTTTAAACGTACCCTCATAGCAATCATATTCCGAAGGAACTCCTGAAGCAGCACAGAGCGGATCTATCGTTGTACTTTCTGCCACACTCTCATTTGAAAGCACCCCGATTATCAGGTTCTGCGGGACAAGCCCTTCTGTATACAAGCCGTACGAATATCTGACCCCAAGGAAATATCTTGTTATGTCTATAAATTCAGCTGGCCTGTTTTCCACAATTAGTCCCGAGAGACCTGCATCATTGAAAGAAGAGAGGTATTCTCTTGACACCTGTTTTTGTCTGACTTCAGTCCATTCTGAGTAAGATGGAGGATACTGGAAAACCGTTGTAGCATAAGTCAATAGCAAAAGGGCTGCAATAATGCCTTCCAGAGCATGCATGAATCCTTTTGATCCCATCTGTTATCGCCTCTACCAATAGACTACATCAACTGCAGTTATCCATTTGTTATAAGTTGTGAATCTCCTGACTTTTGAGTTTATCCCGGTCATGGGTATGTGTTTGCCGCAGTTAATTGAAGGATCTTCTAATCCCATAATCAAAAATTTGCCTTTGGGGTCTATGTTGTCTATGTTAAATGTATATTTCCCAAGACTGACAGTGTCATTTTCGTCTGCTGTAACTACAGTAGAACCGCCTGAAATAGAAACAGCGTCATACTTCAGGGAAGTCGCATTGAACACCTCAAACATGTATTCTAGGCCATCAATCGTCATATTTCCTGTCTTGTTTCTGCCTCTAGTGTAATCTGTCATAACTACCGGGCTGCTTTTAACAAAAATGTGAAAGTCATTTGATTCATCAACATTAAACAGATTTTTGAAATAAGTGTAATTCGCCCTTGACAGATCGTCCTCGTTTGTAGTGGGATCATCAAAGTAATGATATATCCTGCAGCCGGACAAAGAGGCTAATGACTGGTTATTAACCGCGGTACTGCCCCTGAGATAATCTATAACATTTACACTCAGGGTCCATGCTTCCTCGCGAATAGCATTTTCATTTGACAGTTCATAGTATTTTGGAAATATCATTATCGCAGTATACATAATATAGCCTACAATCATGATAAATATACCAAATCCTGCTATGAACTCTATGCTTATTTGCGCTTTTGGATGATTTTTTTTTGGTTTAGTAGAATATATGTTCTTTGCCATCGTATCACACTAGATGAATATAACAAACACGCATACTGTAGCGATTACCATTATAGCTGCATGCTTTATGCCTGCTGCCATCCTGCCATCGCCGATAACTCCTGCAAGTATACCGCTCGAAAGACCCTGGATAATACACATGAATAAAAAAAGGCTTACGAAATATACGTGTTCACAGCCAAGGCCGAATGCTCTTCCAATAGCGCACATCAATGATGACGGGGCACCCAGCACCTCACAGTTCAAGGATGGATCCGGCACAACTGTGGGGTCCGAAAAACTTGGCATTGAGAGCATAGGGACTATCATTTTATACAGCAGCACAATTATCCCAAGAAACATGAAGAAGATGAAGTACATAATATATATCTGCTGCGACATTATGGACTTCTTTTCATTCTCTATCTCCTTTATTAAGCCAATGTTCAATGCAATTGAGTTCATTGTGTTGGCAATATCTCCGCCTGACCGGAAGGATTCGTTGATAATGGTGAATGATTGCTTCATAACCGAGCTGCCCTTGATTCTGTCTGCAAAGCGCTGCATGGCTTTCGGGAACGGGAGCCCCCATGAAACCTGGTGGTCTGTCTTTTTTATTTCCTTTGATAAGTCGCCGTAATCTATTTTTGCAGTCATTGTAAGTGCTTGGGGTATTGTCATGCCGCCTTTGACTGCTTCTGAGAAATCTTTCATGAAGCGCGGAAAATTGTCTTCCATCCTTCTGTACCTTGAATACTTAAAATATTCATACATCGAGATTGGTATCACGCCGATTATTACAGCTGTAATCATCAGTATTACGCTTATTGTCTGCCCAAGGGTTTTGCAGTCAGGGTCAGGACGCTCTTTACACTTACAGTTGCAGATATTATCTGCATTGCAGCCGGCTTCTTCATCTGATACGGTCTCGGGCGCAGTCACCATTAACAAGACAATACCTGCTATCATCAATATTAGCCCAACGGCTACACTGCCTATTTTGAAGTATTTCTCTTTTTTCGTGTCTTTTACTCCTTTCATCTATACCATTTCCCTGCATCATAAAGCTCTGGAAATTATAATCATTGCCTATGCCTCTGTTGAAGGAGCTATACTTTTAATCATTACCATGAATCCAAAGGATGCTATAGGCAAAAACATGAACGTTATGGCGAATTGTGCAGCGACAATAAATAATCTTGTTGCCGGGTTGTCATTCAGTGAACCCATTATCGTTGTGAGGACCATGAAAAATACAGAACCCACTATTACGACAGTAATGTATATCTCGATGTACATGGCAAGCTGCTGTGTGAACTGGGCCAGCCTGCGCTTATATTCCTGCATGGTGCCGTCTGCTTTTTCGTGCAGGAAACCCTGAAGATCGCCGCCCACGAGGAGAATGGATTTTATGCCCCACAGGATGTCTCTTAAGCGGTCTGAAGGTGTCCTGTTTGCAGCATTTTCAATAGCTACAGCCAGGTTCGTACCCAATACATCTGTCTCATCAATTATCTTCTCTGCCTCTTTTGATATCTCGCCATATTCCTTGAAGTTTGCGAGTGCCCTGAACATTGCAATAGGCGGCGTGCCGCTCCCGGAGATCGTAGCAATGTATAAAGTAGCGAATGGCAAAGTATCGTCAATCTTCTTTCTTCGATTAGCAACCATGACAGAGGGGTAAGTATAAAATAGCATGAATATCCCGCAGGATGACAGTATGCCTGAGAGGAAGCCCATGAATACACTTAGCACAATAGGTCCTGCACCCTGCTGTTTAGCTGCAATGTACAGTAGCTGGTAGATAATTATCGGGGATATCACTGAAATCGCGACAAAGACTAACAGCGATGTTGCCACTGCAACAGACATGTATTCCACAAGAGTCATAGTAATGTTTGCGCGCTCAATGTCCTTGTAAAGGTCCTTGAATGTTGGTACAAGATATTTCCTCGAAGGGGAAGCGAAATACTTATATGAGAATTTTGCATAAGCATTATTAGCATCCATTTTATTCTGCCTCTATTATGTTCATTATCTCCTGGGGGTTGGAATAATAACGATAGAATGTTTCGCCTACTTGCCTGTAATCTTTTATCTCATTTGCTTTCATCCATTTCAATACCTTTATCCTGTTTAGGATTTCTGATTTGAGTTTCGTCTCAGTTATACCCTCGTCCCTGCAAAGGCGCCCCAGGAGTTCTGAGTCTTCATCAATTTTAAATGAGTCAACTGAAGCATTCCATTTGAAGACTCTCGAACTGTCCAGGTATTTCTCATCAGAGTCATAGTAATTTATTTCATGAATCTCTGTTGTACGCCGGACATTATGATCGCGGTACCTTAGGCGTTTTGCAAATACTATCATATCAAGGGTTTCCAGTAGTGATGACGGCAGCTGGATTGGAGGCGTCGTAAGCCGGTCTATTACTTTTTCAAGTGAATCTGCGTGCATTGTCGACAGTCCGGCATGACCAGTTGCCATTGCCTGGAAAAGTATAAATGCTTCCTTGCCCCTGACTTCACCAACTATCAGATAATCCGGCCGCTGCCGCAGTGCCCCCCGCAGGAGATCAAACATACTAACTTCCCCTAGTTTCTTTTCACTGCCGCCAGCATACGAGCTTATTCCTTCTCTTGCTATTTCCGGTATCCAGTGCATGTGCGGAAGGCGCAGTTCAGGTGTATCTTCAATCGAGACTATTTTCATGCCCGGCCTGATAAAAAGCGATAAGGCATTCAGCAATGTTGTTTTACCGGATGCGGTTGGGCCGCAAACTAATATGGACCTGTTATGCTCAATAACAAACCAGAGGTATGCGAGCATCTTAGCATCTAATGTCCCGTATTCCATTAAATGTATTGGTGTCATCGGCTCCTTTGTAAATTTTCTTATAGTGAAATTCGAACCCCTTTTGGCGATATCTGTTTCAAGTGTTGCCTGGACCCGTGAGCCGTCCGGCAGGGCACCCTGCATCACGGGCTCTGCAACAGAGATTGTCTTTCCGCATCTCTGGGCCAGCTTCATTACAAAATCGTCCAGCTCTTCTTTTGATTTAAACATGACACTTGTTTTCAGGGAACCGAATTTAGGATTCCTGTGATACACAAATATAGGTATGTTAACGCCGTCACAGCTTATATCCTCGATGTTTGGATCATTCATAACCGGCTGGAGTTTATCAAGGTCGATGAAGCTTCGGAGGAGATAGTAATCATATTTCGCTTTCAACTCAGGACTCAGCTTTATCTCGTACTGGCGCATTATCTGGTCGATTAAATGCCGGAGGTAACTCTCTGCTGCAGTTTTGTGTATTGACTCAAAATGGATATTTATCTTCTCTTCAATTGCATTTTTTATCCGTGAAATATTCTTTTTTTCAATTTCAGTGATCTCGGGTTCCACTACTGTATATTCCAGTGAATTTAGTTCAGGGTTCCATGCGATGCTTGCCCATGCATAGACTGGTTCATTCTCTGCTCCTTCTGTATGGCTGAGCGGGTATTTTACATCCACGTTCAGGAATTCTGCATAATTGACTTCAATGCCATCGCCTTTGGTTTTTTCCAGATCATGAAGGTTAACGACTTTGTAGTCTTTTTCACGAATCTTGCGCTTCTTCTTCTTCGGCTGGTTGTTGAACTGCATGCCTTTTAGTGCAGGAATCAACTCGTTGATGATTCCTATATCTATATTGCCCTGCCCTCCTGCCGGCTCTTTTTGTTTTCGTCTTTTCAAATATTGCCTGTATCTTGACTTGAATGTCTTAACACTTTTTTTCAGGTTTAGTGTCTTTGTCTTAGTAATTATTAACACCTCTCATCGTTACTATCCCGTTATTATATTCCAGCCTTAGCATCCTGCTTCCATGAGATGTTCCATAAAGCTCCACAGACAGGTTCTTCTCGTTCCATAATTTCTCGTTATCATAAATCAATATCTTCTTCTTATCCTCTTCACCATAAATTGTGTATGCATGCCCGCCAATTTGCTCGGGAATTTCCAGTGTGATGTGGCATTGCGTGCAGTTCATGCTTTCCAATGTCGCAATATTTGACTTGATATAACCGCTGACTTCTTCTGCCTGCCCTTCCCTGACAAATTCGAGGATTTCATCATTGATTTCGCTGGAAATAAATATTATCCCTGCGACAATCATTATTCCTAATAGGAACATCATCATCTCTTCGAGTATCAGGACTTGGCCTTTCCGGGATTTTGTACCGCGGCAATGGCTGTATGCTGTAGGGGGCATCATATCATCGCTTATGACATTGAAATGTGTACTTTCGTTTCAATCAAGTCCCCGCCATACTTTGACTTGCCAGTTACTTTCGGGTTGTCGTCCCGCCGGATAGTTATCCTATGCGGTCCCGGACCCAATTGATTGTTTCCTTCGCGTGTTAATTGTATCCTGTGGCCGTCTTTGTTCGGGCTTGATATATCGTCAAGTTCCCTGTATGCGAGGCGGTACGTTGTCTTGAACCTGTCGCCTGCAGGCATGCTCCTTGCAATTACAACACCACCTTCATCAATGCCGGTTATGCCTACTTTTTCTCTTTCAGGACCTACTATAAGTGCCTGGTCGTCTATGTTGCCAACGCAGTCAATGTGATGCACCAGATAGCTTTCGCCATTAATGTCGTAGGTTTCACCTTCGGATTTTGTCCCGCCTGCGAAGCCGCCTGTACAAGCTGTCAAATCCACCTTTATTGTGCCGCAATTTGATGTCATTGTGCAGGTCACGTCGTCATTTATATTCACTGTAGCAGAACCGCCGTCAGCAGTTACAGCAACCATGTCTTCCTGCACCGGGGATGTGCCGCCGACAAGCGGAACCCACGCAGTGCTTGCAATGTTCAAGCCTCTCGTCTCTATTGTATATCTCAGAGAGTTATCATCAGTAAGCTCGAGGTCACCAGTAAGATCTACAGATACTGTCCTTTGCTCGCCTGTTTCTGCTACATCATCTATCTTCTCTTTAAGCATAACCATGAGACTTTCTGCAATTTCGTTATCCGATGAAGTCCGTCCTTTTTCAATCAGCGGCACACCCCACATATACGAGGCACCGACAACAGCTACAAGGACTCCTGTAATAAGGATAATGGATAGTACCTGAGACTGCGCTTTAGCTTTATTTTTACCTGATAATTTCATAAATTTCATTTAACCACCTCAACATTCTCTCAAATATCACTAAAACTATGCATGACATTCATTCAAAATATATGTGGACAATGTTGTATATAAGGCTTTCGTTAGAATATATAGATTTTGGGTGTAATTTGCGTAATTTGCCGTTGCATGAGGATATGCCGTCATCATCATGGCTGCAAAAGCCAATGTATCTATTGGGGTACATATATCAAAGTATAGAAAAGTATAAATACCAATTCTGCGATACTGTTACAAATGGGGAGATGAAGGTCTTCTGTGCAAAAAAACACAATTTACTTATGAGTAACAAAGATAGAAAGATTTATAAAGATTACGTTGTAAATAGTGATAGTAATTCACTACACACACCTAATAACACCAAAGACAAACAAAACAAATGAAAACTAAAAGCGAATATCCAAATCAATGAACAAGACCATAAGCAACAGGCAAAGAGACTACGACTAAAATAAACGAGAAGAGAAAAATGGATAAAGAAATATATCGGAGAATGTAATGTACTTTATTTGAATACGAAACAAAAGAGGGAAAGATTGGATAAGAATAGAGATCTTATTTTGGTAGAAGATTGCCCGATGTTTTCTAATTATGAAAGAGTAGCATTAGTTGATAAACTTTATAATAGAGATGTAAAAGTTGATTATAGAATTAGGAACGAGCAAGACTTTAAGAGGCTCTTTACGCTATGCGAGTTGTTACCTTTATACCGTGACGAAATTAAAAAATTTATGGGCAAATATGGAAACCAATTGAAAGTTACGATTCCTTTGGATAAAAGATTTTTAAAAATATGTGAAAAAAGAATCATTGCTGGACATAGACAATATGGCAACGATTGGGTAGATAAACAAAATCTGCAGGAGGCAGAGTTTGAGAAATTTGACATCTTTAATTATACTATTTTGGATAGATGTCAAAAACGCTTGAGGGAGGAATGATGAAAATTATTTTAGAAAATGATGATGGCATGAGGCAAGAAATAAAACAATTCATTCTAATTAAATTTTCAGGTTATATGTTTCCGCCGACTAGCGAAATGGGAGTAATTGATTCAGAATGTATTTCTAATATTCCTAATCCGTATCGATCTCAGATATTAGGTGATCATAGCAGATGGGAAGCAAAAACTGAGGAGGTGACAAATGACGATTAACGAAATATTAGTATTGAGTAAAACTGTACGTGAGCGTGTGAATGGATTAAAAGGTTTAAGGAGCCAAGTAAGCCAAAAAGAAAGCTTTTTATATGGGGCTAATGAGAAAAAAGTAGTAGATCCGCAGTATGATGTAAAAATTGTAGATAAAAAGATTACTGAATTGGAAATGTGGTTGTTCAAGGCCGATTCTTCTATAAAACAATCTAATGCTAAGACACAAGTTGATATTGAAGCCGATGTGGATAAACTTTTAGCACCATTGACATAAAGCCCAAAAGCAAACTGTAAGCGTGGCTACTTGTATGTAGCGGGGAAAAGGTGAGTTAATTCTTTATTTGAAGCCAGATGGCTAACGGGATGTTGTGGAGACAAAAACTTAACATTGTTGTTGATTGTTAATCTCCAATAAAATTCCTGATTTGTTGTTAATTGTTGCTATTAAAGAATTGATTTACCCTGCCACGCTTACAACTATACATTGAATAAAAAGGATAATAAAGATGATTAAAAAGTTTATAAAGGTATCGATCTGTTCATGGCTGCTAACCTGTGTCGGCTGTATGATGGCTAATACGGATAAGGGATCGGGCACTGGTGACGAAATG
>JAIWAJ010000022.1:0-12356 GCA_048634435.1 Methanosarcinales archaeon | reverse complement strand
TGCCTTTCATTGAGGATAAACTGCTTGTCAAGGACATTTGCCTTGCCGTCCAATACCTCAAGATACCTTAATGTATTCACGACACCGAAAAAGCCTGCTTTTACGAAATAGTTGTTTATCCTGTATGCTTCGCCAAGTTCCACGCCGAGTGTCGGTGTTCCGTGATTGGTGGCGCACGAGGTAAGCATGGAATCAACGCCATCAGGAGACATTGCAATGAGTGTCCCGAAAACCCTTGAAAGCGCCTTTACCTGGTTTATTCTCCTGCATTTCCTTATCCTCGTATGCGGCAAAAGCACCCTCCCCTCAGGTCCTGTATGCAGGTCAATACCATAATCATGATTAATCACAATCTCATTAAATATTCCATGAGCCAGCTTTTCAGTAAAAGTTCCAGAAAGATTGCCGGGAAAGCACCGGTTCAGGTCTTTGTTGTCATATATTGTGTTTCTCTGCCTTGTTGAAAAAGCGATTGGGTTGGCTACAGGAAGAAGTGTGACTTCACCTGCGATGTTTCTTTTTTCAAGGTATGGCTTAAGCCTTCTTATCACCTCGATGCCTGTAAGTTCGTGGCCGTGTATCCCTGCAATCACAAATACTTTCGGGCCCTCTTCATTCCCGTGTATCACAGAGTATCTTACTTTTAGTACTTCTGTTGGTGATTTTTCTATCTCCAAAAATTTGTCTTCAATGATTGCCATGTTTAAACACAGACCATTATTTGTGAACGGAGATTAATATTTGTTGGGAGTGTGATCAACAGTAAACACTATAGGCCCAAAAAACCAATATTTTATAAATGTATCCTGAGTTAAATAACATCTTATGCGGATAAATATAAAAGAAACGAAAGAACAGGCAAAGAAGGACTTTGAAAAAGCATGGATTCAGACATCTTCTTTGTTTGAAGGGAAAGGGTCCCGGAAATTCACATTCAAAAAAAAGGATGGAAAAGAGCATATACTCGGGAAAACAATAGACCGCCTGCGACGCATACTTCTCGAAATAGGGCTTGACGAAACTGAAAACCTGACAATCATACCTGAAGAGGATGTTTATCGTGAGTACGGTCCTGAATCTGCTGTGATACTGGACAGGGCGTTCTACATTGCAAAGCTTCCAAGGCCGGAAATCGGGCTGAATGATAAAGTGGTTCTGAAAATTAAGAAGGTTGCCGGGGAGATTGATGTTGAGGCATTAAAGGAGATACTCAGGGAATATAAGAAAGGGAATATTGAGGGGGATGATTTTGTTGAGGAGCTTGTCGTGAAACTTGGCATTAAGACTGAGGAGGCTACTGCGATTATTGAGCTGTTCGCTGAATTGAAGGATCTTGAGCCGGTCCCTACGAATCTTACTTTAAGAACCCACATGAGCGGCACCTGGTACCATACGCTTTCCAGTATGCAGGATAAGGCTGACTTTCCTGTTGCTTTGTTTTCAATCGGCAGGCGCTACCGCAATGAGCAAAAAGAGGATGCAGGGCATCTTCGTGTGCATAACAGCGCATCTGTTGTCATAATGGACCCGGATATTGATATGGTTGCAGGGCGCAGGATTGTTAAGAAGATATTTGAGAAAATCGGGTTTAAGAAGATAAAGTTCGAGACCAAGAAGGCGACGTCGAAGTATTATGCGCGCGGGATGGAAGATGAAGTATTTGTTATGCATAATGGCAAGTGGCTTGAGATAGCAGATATGGGCATGTATTCTGCAATCTCGCTTGCGAATTTCAATATAAAATATCCTGTATTTAACGTGGGTTTTGGTGTCGAGCGCCTTGCCATGGTGCTTGAGGGATACAGGGACATAAGAGAGATGATGTTCCCTCAGTTTTATCTTGAAGATAACCTGAATGATGAAGAGATTGCCCGCGATATCAAGTTTATTGATGAGCCGAAGAGTGAATTGGGCAGGAAAATCGCAGAGTCTATTGTTGATGCTGCCTCAAAGCACAGGGATGATATAGCGCCAACTGAGGCTGCTGCATGGAGCGGGATAATAAATGATAAAAAGATAGATGTATCTGTGGTCGAGGTTGAGGAAGGCAAAAAGCTGGTTGGGCCTGCAGGATTTAACAAAATTTTTGTCCGGGATGGAAATATCATCAATGGCCTTGATGAAAAGGGAGGAGTTGCGGCAGGGATATCGTTTATTGAGGCAATTGCAAATAAGGCAGCTTCTGATATCGAGGGGGGAATAACCGGTGATTTTAGGTCATATACAGGGATGGTGAGGTCTTTAGCGGATATAAATTTAAAGATATCTGCCAAGTCCAAGAAGTATATTGAAACAAATAACAGGAAGATTGATGTAAAAGGCGCTGTGTTTGTTACAATAATTGCAAAAATGCGAGGATAGCATAGTGGCTATGTGGTCGCCTGCAGAGCGACTCACGGGAGTTCAATTCTCTCTCCTCGCTTTTATTTTTATTAAGATATATAAATCTTGTAGGCACATTAATTCTATGGATTATTCTAAGTTTACAGACCTGAAGCGCGAGAACAAGGACCTCATTAACCTGAATCCGCTGCAGACAGCAGGAAAGCTGACAAAAGAGGCGCAGAAAGTGCTTATTGAGTTCGGGGACGGCTATTCTGTATGTGATTTTTGCGATGGCGTCCTTGATGACATCGAAAAACCACCGGTAAAAACATTCACAAGAGAAATCCTCCCAAAATTCCTCAACTGCGATGTAGTGAGAATCACAAACGGCGCAAGAGAAGGCATGTTTATTATAATGCACTCCCTCACAAACCCGAAAGACACCATCCTTGTTGATGAGAATGCTCATTACTCGTGTTTTGTTGCTGCTGAGAGATGCAGGATCAATGTAATCAAAGTACCGAACAGCAAATGTCCCATAGACGCAATAGACGTCGCAAACTACGAGCCCCTGATAAAAAAACACAAGCCAAAACTCATACTGCTCACATACCCGGAAGGAAACTACGGAAACCTCCCCGACGCAAAAAAGCTGGGAGCAATAGCAAAAAAATACAATATTCCATACGCCCTCAACTGCGCATACTCAATAGGCCGGATGCCTGTAAACATGAAAGAGCTGGGAGCAGACTTTGTAGTCGCCTCAGGCCACAAATCCATGAGTGCATCAGGGCCTGTGGGCTTAATAGGTATGAATAAAAAATACGCGGATATTGTCCTTGCGAAATCAAAGAATTATCCGAATAAGGTTATAGAGTGCCTCGGATGCACTTCAAGGGGGGCAACTATTGCGACGCTTATGGCGTCGTTTCCTGAAGTGCAAAAAAGGGTTGAGAAGTGGGATGAAGAGCTAAAGAAGGCGCAGTGGTTCTGCTCTGAGGTTGAGAAGCTTGGGTTTGTTTTGATCGGGCAGAAGCCGCATAAGCATGATCTGATGTTTTTCAGGACTGACGTTTTGTATGAGATTTCGAAAAAGCATAAGAAGAGAGGATATTTTCTTTACAAAGAACTGAAGAAGAGGGGCATTATCGGCATAAAGCCGGGGCATACGAAGTCGTTTAAGTTGTCTACTTTCGGGATTTCTAGGAAGGATCTTGTTCGGGTTGTGAAGGCTTTTTCGGAAATTATTGAGGAGAATAGGAAATTGCTGGGTTGATGGCTTACGTTCTATCATTGACCTCTCAAGTGGTCTTTTCTTTTGTTAACATGCAGTTGAATCATTAGATTCTCATTTTGTCTATTTGGTTTTGGGTTGATGGCGCCACAGTTACGGCTCTTACAGGTTTTTTCATCCCGTACAATACACTCACTTTAGCTGTTTTTGCATCAGAATACCTTGCTGTCAGGCTGGCGGCTGTTTTGATTGCATCTCGTGTTTTTTTGCCCTGGAGAATCGTGGTTGGGCTGCCGCAGTCAGGGACTTCAAAAATGTAGTCGGTTTTGTTTTTCAGGTTTAGCAGCTGTTTGTTGCTGGGTTCGTCTATCCCGACTATTATCTTGTTTCTTCTGGACCTGAAGTGCCTGCCGGTTTTTAGCAGGTCTATGTCTTTTTCTGTGATTCTGTTCTTATGGCGGAATAAGTCGCTTACCTTGTTTGCGAATTCTTTGCAGGTCAGGAGGCAGCCCCCCCCCGGAGACTGAAAATCATCTATTTTGAACTTTTTTGCAAGGCTCATCTGGAGTTTCCTGGACCTTCCTGTTATTGAAAAAAGATTGTTCCTGTTTATCCAGCCCTTTTTTTCTGGTTCTGTTTTTGGGAGGCATCCTGCTGACAGGGGTCTTAGGATTTTGTTTTCGAGGGCTGATTCTTTTTCTATAATTTTGAGGGCTTTCATGTGCTGTGTCATGGGCCTCTGGCCGAGAACCTCGCCTGTGAATATGAATTTTGCCCTGATTTGTTTTGCGTATTTTTTTGCTTTTTTCAGCATGTAGAGCCTGCAGTCGATGCATGGGTTCATGGCACTGCCGTGGCCATGCTTCGGGTTTCGGATGATTTTCAGGTATTCTTTGTCTGCGCTTATGACTTTCAGGGGGATGTTGAGATATTGCGCTGACTTTTCAGCGCTGATTTTTGCGGTTTTGCTGCGCTCATAAAAAGGGGTGCTTATCATGAGTGCAAATACGTCTATGTTTTCATTCTGCACTATTTTTGCTGCCAATACAGAGTCCAGGCCGCCTGAAAAGAGGCAGACTGCTTTTATTTTTCCAGTCATTTTGATCTTACCATATTGAGTATTTCACATGCTTTGCAGATGTTGTTTCTTGCGGGCTCGCCGCAGATGCTGCAGGATTTTAAGTCCTTTGCACTGTTATTTCGGGTGCATGCTTTAACAAGCATTGGCTTTTGTTTCAGGTAATTCATTACAATGTTGCGCTTCACATCCGGGTAATGTGATTCAAGCTCGTCAAGAGTGTTTTTAATATCCCTTCTGAAAACTGCGCCTGAAAGCGGGCAGCGGTCGTATAATACATGAAATTTCATGATTTCTGTGTATTTCCGGATGTCTGTGTCTCTTGCAAAATACAGGGGCTTTACTCTTTGTGCGAATCCTGTGTGCGTGCTTGTGCCTGTTTTCGGGCCAAGGCCGGCGCTCAGGTATGGGTTTCCTTTCAGGATATTCATGAAGAGAGTCTGTGCCTCATCATCCCGGTTGTGCCCTGTGACCAGTTTGTCTGCACCAAGGTCTTTTGATTTCTTGTTTAATATCCATCTCTTGATTATACCGCATATTGTGCAGTTTTCATAGCGTGTTTTTCCTTTGGCAACAGACATCACGTGCTCAATGGGATAACCTATCTCATCTCTTATCTTAATCTCATGAAGTTTTATGCCGTAATCTTTGCAGAATGTCTTTGTGTTTTCAAGATTTATTTCTGACCATTTTCCGATCTCAAGGTTCAATATAAGTGCAGAAACATTGTAGCCTGATTTCTTTAGGATGTAGAGGACTGCAAGAGAATCTTTGCCGCCTGAGCATGCTGCAATTATCCTGTCGCTTTTTTTAAGCAGGTGATAGTCGCGGATTGTTTTTTTAACTTCATCTTCAAAATGCCCTATATAAATTTTGTCCTGCGCCTGCATTTTATGTACACCACGTAAGGCTGTATATGAGAATTATTTGTTTTTCCTGAGCTCAAGCATCCTGTCGAGGGCTGTTTTTGCTTTTTTTCTCAGGTTTTCATCCAGTTTTATTTCAAACTGCTCTTTTTCAAGAGATTCGCAGATGTTGTGCAGGGTTATCTCTTTCATCTGGGTGCAGATGCCGCCGATTGCGTGGAATAATTTGTGCGGGAACTCTCTTTCGAGTCTTTTGACCATGCCTTCTTCTGTTGCGACAATGAATTCTTTTGCGCTGCTTTTTTTTGCGTAAGTGAGCATCTGGCTTGTTGAGCATACTGCATCTGCCATGTTGAGGAGTTCTGGCCTGCATTCCGGGTGGGCCATCAGTTCTGCGTCCGGGTACCGTGCTTTTGCTTTTTTTGCGGATTCGAGAGTGATCCTGTCGTGCACGTAGCAGTATCCGTCCCAGAGGATTATCTTTTTGCTTGTTTGTGACTGCGCGTATTGCCCAAGATTTCTGTCAGGGACAAAGATTATCCTGTCTTTTTTTAGTGAGTTTACCACATCAGCTGCGTTTGCGGATGTTGTGCAGATATCTGATTCTGCTTTGATGTCTGTGGTTGTGTTAATGTAGCAGGCGACTTCTGCATTTGGGTGTTGTTTCTTTTTTTCGCGCAGGGCAACTGGTGTCACCATGTGGGCCATGGGGCACTTTGCCTGAGTGTTTGGGTGCAGCACCTTTTTTTTCGGGCTCAATATTTTTGCTGATTCTGCCATGAAATCAACCCCGCAGAAGACGATGATGTCTGCGTCTGTTTTTGCTGCTGCCTGGCTCAGGTCCAGGGAATCCCCGATATAGTCTGCGATTTCATAGATGTCCGGTGTCTGGTAGTTGTGCACGAGGCACACTGCATTTTTCTCTTTTTTCAATTTCCTGATTTTCTCAATAAGTTCTTTATTGGCCATAATAATTATCCCTGTTTTGATTTTTCAATGAAGTTTTCCTGTGATTCTGTGAAATCCTTGTGCATCTCTTTTGTCTTCTCAAGCTCGCTTTTCAGGCGCTCATGGGTTTTTGACAATTCTTCTGGAACCGGCAAACTGTTCCTGGACAGGTAATCATATATCGCTTCTGACAGCGCCTCTGTTGCAAGGAGAGAGCAGTGGACCTTGGGTGCAGGCATGGCGCCGAGTGCGCCCACGATATCTTCTTTTGTTATGTTCAGTGCTTCATCTATTGTTTTTCCTTTGGCAAGCTCTGTTGCCATGGATGATGAGGCAATTGCTGCTGCGCAGCCAAGTGTCTTGAATTTGATGTCTTTAATTGTTGGCTCTCCTTTGTCGTTTTTCCTGACTTTGACGTAAACCCACATTATGTCACCGCATGTCATGTTGCCGACTTTTCCTATCCCGTCTGCGTCTTTTATTTCACCCATGTTTCTTGGGTGCATGAAATGGTCCATGACTTCTTTATTGTACATTTTTTTCACCAAATGGGCTTATTTCTCTTAATGCCCTGACTCCTTCTTTCAGGGCGTCTATTGTGTATTCTATCTCATCATCTGTATTTTCTTTTCCGACAGTGATTCTCAGGCTGCTGTGCGCTTCTTCTGGTTCCAAGCCAATAGCCAGAAGCACATGGGAAGGTTTTAGTGTGTGTGATGAGCATGCGCTTGCTGTTGAGCATGCGATTCCTTTTGCGTCAAGGCGCAATAGCAGTGACTCGCCTTCAATGTGTCTGAAACTGAAGTTCGTGTTGTTGCAAAGCCTTTGTGTTGGGTGGCCGTTCAGGCGGGTGTTGGGTATTTCGTCAGGGATGCGCCTGATTAACATGTCTCTTAATCTCGCCATGTGCTGTATGTCGCTTTGTTTGGCAATCTCAACTGCTTTTGCGAATCCGACTATTCCTGAGATGTTTTCTGTTCCTGATCTTCGATTTTTTTCGTGGCCGCCGCCGTGCTGCCATGCATCGATTCTGGTGCCGTTTTTTATGTAGAGGGCACCGGCTCCTTTCGGGCCGTAGATCTTGTGCGAGTTTATTGTTACAAGGTCAAGGTTGTCTTTTTTGACATCCAGCGGGACTTTTGTAAAAGACTGGCAGGCATCTGTGTGGAAGTAGATGCCATTGTCGCGGCAGATTTTCCCAAGCTCTTTTACTGGCTCGATTGTGCCTATTTCATTGTTGGCGTGCATTACTGATGCAATAATAGTCTCTTTGGTTATTGCTTTTTTTAAATCATCGGGTCTTATGAGCCCGTTATGGTCTGGCTTGAGATATGTTACTTTGAAGCCCTGCGTCTCGAGCCACCTGCAGGAATTCAGCACGCACTCGTGCTCTATTTTTGATGTGATTATGTGGCTGCCCTTGTCTTTGTTTGCAAAGGCAATCCCTTTCAGTGCAAAATTGTTTGATTCTGTGCCGCCGGACGTGAAGATGATCTCTTCGGGGCTGGCGTTGAGCTTTTTTGCAATTGTTTTTCTTGAATCTTCAAGAGTCTCTTTTGCTTCACTGCCAAATTGATGAATTGATGATGCGTTGCCGTATTTTTCACTGAAATAAGGCTGCATTGCTTCTTTTACTTCCGGGTCAACCGGTGTTGATGCTGCGTGGTCGAGGTATATATTCATTTGCATCCCTCCATGCATATCTTACAGTTGTCCAGGTTATGGTTATTGGTCCTGTGCAGTTCGCAAAGAGACCCGTGGTTCCTGATTAATTTGCAGATAGAGCATATTTCCTCAATCATTACTGAATCATCTTCTGAGTTTGAGATTTGTTTTATTGATTTTTCGATGTTCTTTTTTATATCTTTTGGGAGATTCATTTCCTGCCCTCTTTTGGATTTCAGGTATTGGGAAATAGCTGATTCTGTCAGGTTGAGCTTTTCTGCTGCCTGTTTTTGTGTGAGGTTGAGGTCTTTTACAAGGTATTTTGCAAATTCCTTCCTGATAGTAGGCAGCAGGTACCATACAACCAGTTCGCAGGGGAGTTTCATTTATAACACCAATAACAATGATCATGGACTTTAGTCAGCCAGGCTTAAACCTAAACTCAGACTTAACAATTGTGAAGTAATTTTTTAAGTTTTGCGGTGAGATGTTGAATTGCAGAGCACGCAGGGGCCATTCACCCGTTAACGATCTTTAGGATCTCACTGCCGTATTTCATTACTTTCGCGGGGCCGAAGCCGTGGACCTGCTCGAGTTCGGTGAATGTTGCTGGCTTTCTTTGCGCAAGCTCCATCAATGTCCTGTCATGCATTATCATGAACGGAGGGATGCTGTGGTGGCTGCTTAGGGCCCTCCTCCAGCTCTTGAGGCGCTCTACCACATCACCTGATTGTTCCATGTTGATTAGCCTCTCTTTTGGCTGGATGTCCAGCTCTTTTTCTTCCATTATCGAAAGCATGCTGTCAGTAATAAAATAAGTTGGCTTGCTGCCTGAATATGTCATGTACAGGCTGTTTTTTGCCCTGCTCATAGCAACGTAGAACAGCCTCCTTTCTTCTTCTTCCTTGTCATATTCTTCCACTTTTACCATATCCACTACAGGATGCTCGCTTCCCCTGCACGGGAAATTGGCATAAGTGCAGCCGGTTACAAAGACCAATTCCGCTTCCATCCCCTTGATAGCATGTATTGTCGCAAGTGTAACCTCATCAGGTCCTGCAGCTGCGCTTCTCCTTATCTCATCGCTTCTTACAACATGCTTTATTCTGCGCTCTTTCATCAGCTGCGACAGGTCGTTTAGCTGCCTGTTGGTTCTTGCAAGCACAAATATTTCATTCCCGCTCACCTCTGATGCTATTATCTTCTGGAGAATGAACTCAAATTCAGCAGCTTCTCTGTCAAATTTCAGGAGTTTTATGTCTTTTTCCCCCCCAACTGCTGATTCCAGGCCTGCAAGCTTCATGTTCTTTATTGAATTGTTAATGAGGTCCACTATGTGTTCTGTTGAGCGGTAGTTTTTCGTGAGTGTGATTATGTCGCAGTCGGGGTATTTTTCCTCGAAATTCAGGATGTATCTTATGTCAGAACCCCTCCAGCCGTATATTGACTGCCTCGGGTCACCAACGCAGAAGAGGTTCCCCGCGTTCAGGATGTCAACAAGCTTTGTCTGCGTTGAGTTGATGTCCTGGTACTCATCTATGAGCACATGGTCAAATTCCGGCACCAGTTCCTTGTGGGTCTCGAAAAGGCTTATGGTGTCCACTAACTGGTCTGCAAAATCGCGCAGACCGTGCTTTCTCATGTATGCCTCAATATAATTGCAGACTGCGAAAACCATGGTTGCGCTCTCTTTCTGGGCTGCATCAAGGATGTCGAAAGAGGATTCATCCATCTGCCTGTTCCTGCATTTGAAATAATCTCTCAGAAAAAAGCAGTCATTTATGAATATGTTTGCGAGCTGATCCTCTTCTTTTCCTCTTTTTTGCGCATCAGTGAAATATACGTTTATTGCCTGCGCCATGGTCATGTTTATTTTCGAGAGGGCTCTTGTGATCATCATGATCCTGTCGCGGTAGGTGATGACTGTGACCGGCTTGTCGTAGACCAAATCATTATATTGCCTTAGAATCTTTTCAGAAAATGAGTTGAATGTCTCGACTGTTACTGAATCAAGATTGCCTGCCTTTTTCAGCCTTTTCATCATTTCCTGCCTTGCTTTTCTTGTGAATGTTATTGCAAGGATCTTTGCGGGGTCGCAGCGGCGATACCTGACAAGGAATTCTATTCTTTTTGTAAGCACAGTTGTTTTTCCTGAGCCGGCTCCTGCAAGGCACAATATGTGTGCTTTATCGCTGATAATTGATTTTTTTTGCTCATCATTGAACCGGGTAAGAAAACCATTAAATTTGCCAAACAGCTTCCTGTCCTCATCAGTTATCTCTGTTTTTGTTTCCCTGAAATTAAACGAGAGCTTTCTTTTATACAGGGAAGGATTTACTATCTCTTTTTTCCCTTTCCCTGTCAACTGGAGGACTTTCCAGAATTTGTTGCCCTCCACAGGAGTCATCTGGACCATGTCATTTAGAAGAAGGCTGCCTATCATCTCATCCAGCTCATCATTATCATAAGCCATGCTGCCGAAATTTTTCTTTAGATGCAGCCTGTTTCTTGCAATGGATTTACTGGTTTTGCCCTGCAGAAAGTCGATAAGGAGCCTGCGCCCTACGCCAAAAGGGATCTCATCGAGCGCTTTCAGCACAAACAGGTAGTCCAGTTCTTTTATGGTATCACCGATACAATAGAGGAGAAGAAAGGGTTAAGTATGTTTCGATGATTTGCAAAAAGTAGGAACATGCCAAAACCTATTTAATGATTTGGTTGTTTCTATAATTAAGTTGAATTAAGTTGATTTTTATGGTGTTTAGGGGCAGAATTCTTCGGGTGGATCTTACAAAAAAAAGTGTTAGTGAAGAGTATGTCAACCCCCAAGATATTGTAAAATACATCGGCGGCCGGGGGCTTTCTGTCAGGATACTATCCGATGAACTGGATGCAAAAACAGACCCATTGAGCGCCAAAAACATAGTCATATTCATGACAGGCCCGCTTACGGGTATTGCGCCTGCGTCCGGGCGCTGCTCTGTGGCATCCAAGTCACCGCTGACAGGCACGATATTTGATTCTAATGTCGGCGGAACTTTCGGATACGAACTAAGGAAAACAGGCTATGACGGGATAATCATTACCGGAAAATCAGATTCTTCTGTGTATCTTGAGGTTACTGACAACCATGCTGAACTGAAAGACGCGAGCCATTTGCGCGGTAAAACCACAGGGGACGTCACAAAAACTCTTGAAAAGGACAACTTCAGGGTTGCATGCATCGGGCCTGCAGGAGAGAATCTTGTGCTGTATTCGTCGATTATTGTTGACGGGGGGCGCGCTGCCGGCAGGGGCGGGCTTGGCGCTGTGCTCGGCTCGAAAAACTTCAAGGCGATTGCGCTTCGCGGCACGCAGAAGATAGAGCCTGCAAATGAATATGCATTCAGTGAGCAAAGGAAGCGGTTTACTGAAATCCTGAGGGGCCACCCGCTTACAGGAGACTCGCTCGGGCGTTTCGGGACCCTTGTTCTTATGAACCCGATGAACAAGCACGGCATTCTGCCTGTAAATAACTTCCAGGAAGGGTTCTCAGATAATATAGAAAACCTGACAGGAGAGACAATGCAGAAGTATCTTGTAAAAAGAACCGGGTGCTCACTGTGCCCGATAATGTGCGGGAGAGTTGCCAATGTCGAGGGGATAAAGACGCACGGGCCTGAGTATGAAAGCACATGGGCGCTTTCAGTGCAGTGCGGACATTCTGACCCGAAGACTGTTGCGATTGCAAACAATCTCTGCAATGAACTTGGCATGGATACAATATCTGCCGGGAATACTATCGGGTTTGCTATGGAATGCTCAAAGAGAGGGCTCATTAAGGAGAAAATAGAGTTTGGTGATACGGCGATTATTCCTGAACTTCTTGAGAAGATTGCGTATAAAAAAGATATTGGCGCTATGCTTGCCCTGGGTACGAAGAGGATGGGTGAAAAGCTTGGTGCTGGTGATTTTGCAATTAATGTGAAGGGGCTTGAGCTTCCTGCATATGACCCGAGGGGCGTAAAAGGGCAGGCGCTTTCATACATGACCTCTAACCGCGGCGGGTGCCACGTAAGAGCATACATGATACCCCAGGAGGTATTGTCAACACCCAGGTACCTTGACAACCTTGAGCTGAAAGACAAGGCAAGAAAAGTGCGCGATGTTGAAAACATATTTGCTGTACTGGATTCACTTATAATGTGCAAGTTTACAACATCGCGCACTTTTCTTGCCTTGTCTTTCAGCTCAAGGTTGT
>JAIWAJ010000021.1:0-12360 GCA_048634435.1 Methanosarcinales archaeon | reverse complement strand
TAATTGTGTGTTTTATAAGCATATTATTAGCATGCTTATTTCATCGCTTCATCAGCCGGCAAATAGATTTTGTTACGTATTCACCTGGGTATTTTCAAATTCAGGATTATGCGTATCATATTATTCTCCTACCCTGCAGCAAAAGGCGGCTTCCGCTTAAGATACGGCCGCTCAAGAACAGGGGGCCTGGCATCAACCTCAGTCCATCCCCTCACAATGCACCTGATCCCGTTCCTTGCAGTCGGAACGCAGATAGCGATGGAACTCCCTGGAAAAGCAACAGTATGCACCCCATGCGACACAATGGAAGGCCCTGTCGTGCAATTAAAAAACGGCGACATAATCGAAATACAAAGCAAAGAACAGATAGGCAAAATCAAGCCTGAAATCTCAGAAATACTGTCACTGGGCGACATATTGATACCATACGGTGAATTCGTAAGCAACGGCCACATACTCCTGCCCTCTCCGTATGTGGAAGAATGGTGGTCACAGGAAGTAAAAGAAGCCCTGAAAAACCACAAAAAACCAACAGGAGACGACATCTCAAAATACATTGAAAAACCATACCCTTACCCATCACTCGACAAAGCATTCAGCATCTCAGAAACCCTCTCCGTACCCCTCCACCCGTACTACAACTTCTTCTGGCACGACATCACAAAAGACGACCTCAAAGATCTCATAGACTGGCTCTCGAAAAGCAAAAAAGAGAAAGACACCATCACCCTCAGCCTGCCCGGCCACAAAAAAATCCTTGAAAACCTCTGCGTGCCCCACACAGTAAAAAACAATACAATAATCCTAAAAGAAAAATCCATCGCAGCATACAAATGCCTTGGGGAGCCGGGCGAAAAAAACAAGGCATCCCTCATCAAAAAAGTAGACAGCGCACCCACTGTCATGGACGCCCTCTGCAGACTATCAGGCATCGCCATAAAAGAAAAAGGCACTGTAAGAGTCGGGACACGGATGGGGCGGCCCGAGAAAGCAGAAAGGCGCCTCCTGAAAGGCCGCCCGCAGATACTCCTGCCGTGCGGCGAAGAAGGCGGCCGCATGAGGAACCTCATGGAATCCTACAAAGCCGGCGAAATCGAAACATCAGTTTCCATCTACCGCTGCGAAAAATGCGGCAAAGAAACCTACTTCGCCTACTGCTACGAATGCGGCGCCCACGCAACCAAAAGCAGGGCATGCAGGATATGCAACAGGGTCGTTGACGCACCCACGCACTGCGGCGCACCGACAGCAGGATACCGCAAAGTCAAGCTAAACATAAAGGCGCTCATAGACAATGCCAAAAAAAATCTTAAGCTAAAAGAGATGCCTGAACTATTCAAAGGCGTCAGGGGCGTATTCAGCGCAAGCAAAAACATAGAGCCTGTCGAAAAAGGCCTTCTCAGGACAAAATACAACCTCTACGTCAACAAAGACGGCACAACGCGCTGCGACTCCACAGACGTGCCATTAACACACTTCAGGCCCCGCGAGATCAGCGTACCCGTAAAAACACTCCACTCCTTCGGGTACCTCTACGACATCCACGGCAGCAAACTGGAAAACGACGAGCAGACACTCGAACTTTTCCCCCAGGACATAATCGTCTCAGACAACAAAGAATTCTCAACCGCAGACTACCTCATAAGCATCTGCAAATTCACAGACGAACTCCTCACAAAATTCTATAGCCTGAGACCATTCTACAACGTGAAAACAAAAGAAGACCTCATCGGCCAGCTTGTCATCGGCCTTGCGCCGCACACATCAGCCGGCATCATCGGCAGAATCATCGGGTTTACACCCGCGAGAGTCGGCTTCGCGCACCCGTTCTGGCACGCAGGAAAAAGAAGGAACGCAGACGGGGACGAGGACAGCATAATGCTGCTAATGGACGCGCTCCTCAACTTCTCAAGGCAGTTCATGCCGGACACGCGCGGCGGGAGAACCATGGATGCGCCGCTTGTCCTCACAACATGCCTCGACCCCGAAGAAGTTGACGACGAATCATGGAACGTGGATGTGGACGACACCTACCCCCTTGAATTCTACAGGGCAACAGAGAACTACCCGAACACATGGGACCTGAAAGCAAAGCCAAGAACCATAGCAGAACTCATAGGCAAAGACGAGGTATTTCACATAAAGTTCACGCATGATACATACGACATCAGTGAAGGCCCCCACAGGAGCAGGTACACACAACTGGACACAATGCTCGAAAAACTATATGCGCAGTTGGACCTTGAAAAGAAGCTGCACGGAGTAGACGAAAACAAAGTCGCAGAAGCTGTACTCACAAAACACTTCCTGCGCGACATCAAAGGAAACCTGAGAAAATTCACAAAACAGGGCTTCAGGTGCGTAAACTGCAACGAGAAATACAGGAGAATTCCTCTCATCGGAAAATGCACGCGCTGCGGCGGCAAGATAATTCTCACAATATCAGAAGGCAGCGCAAGAAAATACATTGAGCCCTCGAAACGGATAATGGACGACTTTAAGATATCATCTTACCTAAGGCAGCAGTTTCTTCTCATAGAAAAAGAATCAGACGCAATATTCGGGAAAAAAGCAAGACAACTCAACCTCTCCAAATACAAATGATAAGAGCAACACCGAAATGCTTCTGTGTAAGCAAAGAGTGCGCTTTACCACCCAAAACAAGATATTACGTAGACGAAAATAACACATATTAATACTGTGCATCGTAATGTACAATAATCCTAAAATATAGCGCATTATGATGTACAATATCGACAATATTGCACGAATCACTAACAAAAGATTTGATGAGATCGCAAACACCATTAATAGATTACTCAGCACATCTCCTTCATCCCAAACATTCACACCAACCAGCGTGAAACAAAACCCACAACAAGCCCATCATTCACGCCAGCCAACCCACACACATTCCACAGGAAATGTAGGGGTGTGAACGATTTTGTGTAACAGATGTGAACAAAAACCAATTCCTTTATATTGTTTCTCCACAGGAAATGTAGGGGTCGTGAAAATTAGCAGCTTATAGTTAACGTCGTTACTAAATAGACAAACTCAGCCAAAAACCAAGAGACGTTAACCTATATGGTGAAGACATTATTTTCAACGAAGTTGAAAAGCTTACCATGAACCAAACAACCAATATGGGATGAGTTCCAAAAGTTATGTCTTCAACCATAATTATCTGAAACATCCGGAATCTTGAGAAGTAGGTTGCTTGCAACCTGTTTAAGTGGAGCCATTATCCCCATAGAAAGTATAAATATTGACAGATTAACAGGATCAGATGAACACGTATAGAACAATTCAAGATCAGGAAAGCGCAATAAAATCCCCCGACAACATGGATTCTCTCATGCATCTTAAATTCAATCCTTGTCCTCAAACTACGGTTCCCAAAAAAATCATATGGTTTCAAACGTCACCACATGGTAACCGAAAAGTTTATATAGTTTCAAACGTCACCATACGTATGGTCAAAAGAATTAAAAAAATAGAGCCGCGCAAAGACGAGGAAGCATACCTGAAAATACTTTATTGGTTCTTCTCATTCCCAAACAAAGAAATGAGCCTCAACGACTTGTCTCAGGAACTAAGGATCTCAAAAACAACAGCAAACAGGATTGTTACACAATTTGCCTGTGAAGGATTTCTGAAAAAAGAAGTATTTGGTAGAATATGGAGAATCGCATGCAACCAGAGCCACTACTATTTTCACACGAGAAAAATAAGCCATAACCTGACAATGGTCTGCGAATCAGGCATACTGGAAGAAATCCACAAACTCATTCCAGGCGCAAGAGCCACCATCCTGTTCGGCAGCTACAGGAAAGGAGACGACACTGAAAAAAGCGATATAGACATTGCAGTCGAAGTTCTGGACAACGACGAAGTGCGCATAGTCGAATTGGGAATAATATCCCTATTAGGATACAGGAAAAATGTCCCGGTAAACCTTCATATCTTCTCAAGAAACAAAATAGACATGAACCTGTTTGCAAACATTGCAAACGGCATTGTACTGGAAGGATTCTTAGAGGTGCGGCCTTAAATGAGATACAAAAGACCGGATATGAAAAATGCACAAAGCATTGCTGAGGCAGCAGAGCGGGAGATGAAATTCACACTCACCCTGGAGCCAACAGAAGAAGCAGGTACTACAATCATAAGAAACATATATGAAACATTCAGAATGCTCGAGGACGCATTGTTAGTGGCAGAAGGCATAGAGTCAGAAGACCATGTCGCGCCAATAAGAGAATTGCTAAAACTCAAAGTTGATACCAAAAGACCAATATATCTTATCGGCAATCTTAGAAGATTGAGGCACAACATAAACTATTATGGCTACAGGCCGAAACTCGCTGAAGCCATTGACACTATTTCCATAGCCAAAAGTTGTTTCAAACCCCTACACAGCGCAGTCATGCAAAAAATAAAACCAGACACGGCCCTCTCTTGACCTGCCAGACTGTATTTTACCCAAAAAACACTCAGGAAAGCAGATACCTTTGCTTAATATAATCCACAAATGGTCTCTCCTTTCTCTCGATCTGGTACTTGTCCAGGGCATCATAATAATTCTCAATATCCTCAACAGGAATATCAACCATTGGATAACCCTTCTTCCACAGCACCCAGTTCATCAGCAACCGCGACAGCCTGCTGTTCCCGTCCCTGAATGGCTGGATGGATATTATCTTCAAATGAACCAGCGAAGCCAATTCCAAAGGATGCATCCTTCTGCTCTCAGACTTATACCACATAAAGAAACCATCCATCTCCCTTGGAACATCCCTCCATTTCGGGGGTACATAAGGAGTACCTGCCACCTTTACGTCCCGCGCAAGCTCATCCCTCGTCTTCCCTGCAATCTCATCCCACACACCTGACATCAAAATCTTATGAATCCTCCTCATAAAAGGCAGATTCAACACCCCTCTGTATTCAGTTATAGCCATAATCCCCTTCCGGTGATTCTCCAAAAGCATCACAGTCTCAACCCTCTTAATGCCTTTAGGCACAATGCCATCCTTCAATATCAAAGAAGTCTGCCTCAAACTTACATCCACCCCCGACAACTCGCTGCTGTCATAAGTAAACCGGATAATAAACTCATCAAGCCTCTCCTTCCTCTCCTGCAAACTCAGGCATTCCGCTTCCTGCCGCTCCTCATCGCGCCTCTTCTCTATCTTCTCAACATCCTCAAAAGAAAAATATCTGCACTTTTGAGCATTTATCTCACAGATAAATTCATCTTTCAGGCGCGCAAGCTCTCCCTCAGACGGCAGCACACTGCCAATATACCTTGTCTTATGCATTACTTTCCCGCCTTCCCTGACAGAATGCGCCAGCCTGTAATACTCCTTCCCACCCACCAGATGCTTCTCAACAGTAACCATGCAACCACACACACATTGGGGCTACATTTATTTAAACCTTTCTATTTGTAGCCCCTAATTCTCTCTTCCCAAGCAACAAGGAGTTCCTTTAAAGCAGGAAATTTAATCCCTGCTTCATGAACAGTGATTCCCAAAAAAGCCATATGGTTTCAAACGCCACCATAAGATAACCAGGATACAAAAAACAGAGGCATTTACCAATCCACCCCCAACACAAACCAAACAAACCCAAAAATTAATATAATTGCCCCCATAATTAATAACCAATGGTAACAAGACACTTGAAAAGACTGCACGAAAAACTCAAATCTTTCTTAAGCAAAATATTCAAAAAAAACAAAGAAATAAAGCTCGGGCTCTACGGCCCCCCGAACTCCGGCAAAACCACGCTCGCAAACACCATCTGCAAAGACTGGCTGGGCGAAGAACTAGGCGCAGTCTCGCAAATCCCCCACGAAACCCGCGAAATCCAGACAAAAGAAAAAGTCATAATCGAAAACAACGGCAAAAAACTCACATTCAGCCTGGTCGACACCCCCGGCATCGCAACCAAGATAGACTTTGAAGACTTCCTGAAAGGCGGCCTAAAGCGCCCCGAAGCCAAGCAGCGCGCAAAAGAAGCCACAAGAGGCGTCATCGAATCAATCAAATGGCTCGACAAGATGGACGCAGTCCTCGTCATCCTCGACGCCACAGAAGACCCCATAAACCAGGTAAACATAACAATACTCGGCAACCTCGAAGCAAGAGGAATCCCTGTCCTCATAATCGCAAACAAACTCGACCTCAAGCAATCCAGTGCAACAACAATCCGCTCAGCATTCCCCCAGTACGAAGTCGTCGGCATAAGCGCAAAATACAAGCACAACACAGAACTCCTCTACGAGAAGCTGTTTGAAATACTATAAAAAAGGTAATGCAAATGGACATAAAAATCAAGTTTTACCCCTACGAGAAGCTAAAGCAGGACGGCACAAAAGACATACTATCTGACCTCAAGAAAAATACAATAATCATGATAGACGCGAAACTGAAGCCGGAAGAAGAAGCAAAACTCATACAGGAAACAATGGAAAACATAAGCTCACGCTTCTCAGGAATAGAACTGGACTCACTTGACCTCACAACATCTGACGAAAACGACACAGTAATAAAAAAGCTAAAAGCCCAGATACTCGAATTCATCACAGGAAAAAAACGCGGTCTGACACTCATCGGTCCCGCAGACACAATCAAGAAAATCGAAAAAAACCCGGGCGACATGCTGCTGCACATGAGATAGATACCCATGCCAAACAAATGCACACACTGCGGAAAAATCCACTCGGACGACGCAGACTACCTTCTGGAAGGCTGCGACGAATGCGGCTCCAAATTCTTCTTCTACATAAAAGAAGAGAACCTCCACAAAGCAGAAGAGACAGTCAAAAAACTAAGCAAGACACAGCTAAAAGAAATAGAAAGCGACGTAAGAGAGATAATATCAGAAGACAAAAAAGAAAACCATAAAGAAGACGTAGTAGCGCTCGACATAGAGGCAATAAACATCAGGCAGCCAGGCAAATACGAGATAGACCTTGTAAACCTCCTCAACCAGCGCCCCCTGATAATCAAAGTAGGAAGCGGCAAATACAAGATAGACCTCTCCACACTAAAATTCAAATGGAAAAAATAACCCCACACACCCGGCTAAAAAACACACATCATGCACTGCTAAAATACAGCTTATACTTCTCAAGCTTCTTAGTAAAAACTTCCTTGATATCAACCAGCTGCTCCTTTGTCTTTGCCTCAAACCTCAAAGTAAGCACAGGCTCGGTATTAGATGCGCGCACAAGCCCCCAGCCGTAGCCGAACTCAACACGGACACCATCAATAGTAATAACATCATACTCTGCTGCAAAATCCTTCTTAAGCTTCTTCACAATCTCAAACTTCTCATCATCATCACAGTCAATCTTAATGTTTGGCGTCGATACATAAACAGGCAAAGTCGACCTCAGGTCACCCAGCTTCTTATGCGTATTGGAAGCAAGCATCGCAACCATCTTCAATGACGCAAAAATGCCGTCATCAAACCCCACCTCATTATAATAAATATGGCCGCTAACCTCACCCGCGAGAGGAATCATATCCTCTATCATCTTCTTCCTGATAAAAGTATGCCCTGTCCTGTAGATAATCGGCTCTCCTCCGTGCTTCTTCACATCATCAATAAGCATCTTCGAGCACTTGATATCACAGAGAACCTTCGCCCCATGCGTACTGTAAAGCACATCGCGCGCAAGCAAGGCAAGCGCCTCATCGCCGCAAAGATCATTGCCCCTCTCATCCACAAAAATAACCCTGTCACCATCCCCGTCATACGCGATACCGAGATCAGCATTATAAACAACCACCTTGCTCCTGAGATCAGACACATTCTCAGCAACAGTAGGGTCCGGCATATGATTCGGGAAATTGCCGTCCGGCTTGCAATAAATACTAACCACCTCGCACCCGATCTCGCGAAAAAGCCTCTCAGCAACCGGCCCTGCGGTCCCGTTGCCCCCGTCAATAACAAGCTTAAGCTTCCTCTCAAAAGAAACTTTCTCCTTCAAAAAATTCAGGTAAGGAACAAGAGCGTCACGCTCATAAACCACACCCTGTCCCATCCTGTAGACTCCCTCGGAAATCAGGTGGTACAACATCTGTATCTCCTCAGGCGACATAACAAACTTCCCCTTGCACATCTTAATCCCATTATATTCTGGCGGATTATGGGAAGCAGTGACCATCAATGCCCCGCTGCACTCAAAAAAGACCCGCGAAAAATAAAGCATCGGCGTCGTAACCATGCCGACATCAAACACATCGACGCCGCACGAAACAAGCCCTTTTATAAGCGCCGCCTTAATCCTCGGCGACGAAAGCCTCGCATCGCACCCGACAGCAACTGAATTATAACGCGTATGCGTCCCATACGCCTTCCCTATCTTCAAAGCCATCTTCTCATCAAATTCATCTGGATAAACACCGCGAATATCATAAGCCCGGAAAATACTCATAAAACCACCAATAAACTATTCACACACAAAAATTTATTAATACACCGCTACAGAGAATTCATACAAACACAGGAGATTCCTCAAAATACTCCATACCCACTATCGCAAACAAAAACCAAAACAATAAAAAGAAAGCCAAAACAATAAACAAAAAGTGAAAAAAATGCAAAAAGACCCATTCGAAACCCAGAAAACAGAGCCATTAGAACTTTACGACCAAAAACTAAAACAAATCACAGAACAGGGCGACTACATAATCGCGCTCGTAACAGCCACCAAGCCCGACTTCTACAAGCAATGGTCACTGATACCCGCTGCAGAAAAACACAACATCCCCCTCTTCGTAATGAACACCGGCCAGCACCACGACAACCTCCTGGGCCACGGCCTCGAAGAATTCAGCATCAGCGACAAATTCGCAATAAACCTCAACATAAGGGGCGACCTGTCACAAAAAACATCAGAACTGATAACAAAAATCAAATGGTTCACAGATTACCTCAAAAAAAACTACCCAAAAAAAACAATACTTCCGATAGTTCACGGCGACACCCATGCAGCAGGCATTGTACCCCTCGCATGGCTCTTTGCAACAAACCAGAAATGCGCACAAAACGAATCAGGCTTAAGAAGCATGTCCCCTGACTTCAAAAACCACAAAAACATCGGACAATTCATACACGACCAGTACAACAAGCCATGGACACTCAACCGCACAGAGCCATTCCCCGAGCAGTACGACACCTTCATAAGCGCAGCCGCCTGCCACTACCACTTCACCCCGACAAAACTAAACACAGACCACCTCATAAAAGAAGGCTACCCGCAAAAAAACATCTACGAAGTAGGCAACAGTGTAGTAGACGCGATCGCGCACAAAAAAAACGAGAAAAAAGAGCAAAGCATATTTGACATCTACCCGGTCCTTGAAAAAGAAGACAACTGGATCCGGATAGACATCCACCGCCGCGCGAACCTCCTGCCGGAACGCTTCACAGCAATAATACAGGGCATAACAAAGCTGGTAAAAAGCGGTCACAACGTAAACCTGATCAACATGAACGCAACAGACATAGCCCTAAAGAACTACAACTTAAAACACAAGCTGGAAACACTAGAAAAGACCCACAAAAACTTCCTCTTCACAGGCCTCTGGCCAGTCTACGCGCACGTGATCGAATTTCTCGAATCAGGCAAATGCTTCGCAGAATTCACAGACTCAGGCTCAATGCAGGAAGAGCTAAACGAGATAACACCCCCCTTGTGCCTCACAGCAAGATACAACACAGACCGCCCCGAAACTGTTCTGGACGCAAAAACAAACATACTCATACCCCCGATATCCGGAGACTACATCCACGAGTTCATAAGACACATAGAAAAAGACGAGGACCTACAGAAGCAGATGAGAACAGGCAAAAAACTCTACGGAAAAGATGTAGGCGAAAAAATAATAAAAATCATCAAAAAAACAAAAGACCACCCATTCGAATGGGCCCACGACGCAGTCGGCCTGAAGCAAAACACAAAAAAGCAATTTGACTTTCTGTAAAATCCACCAAAATGTGAGAGTTAGATATATTCGCAACCAAAAAACCACTCCATTTTATCCGAAAAACAACCCCAAAATGCGCTCCTTTCTCCAAAAGCCCAACAATCAGCCGCATATTTCTCCCGAAACCCACCCTCCAGATCAAAAACACCACCAAAAAACAGCCTGCGCACCACTTAAGACAAAAAGCAAAAAAACACTACAAACGCACATCAAAAAAATAAATGGGAAAAAAAGACCGAAAACAAAAACAGAGCAAATACAATAAAACAGAACAGAATACAAACACAAAATATCTGGGAAAATCAACCCACAAACAGCGCCCTGACACAAAAGCGGGCGGGTGGGGGCTCAAGGACGGACTAACCCAGGAACCAAGGGGGTACTGCTCTACCAACACAACAAAAAAATCATCCTACCTCATCCGACACAAGTAAGATATATAATACTACCCATTACAAAAAACAACCATGAAAATCAGTGTAATCGGCTCAGGATACGCCGGTCTCGTAAACGCAGTAGGATTTGCGCACCTCGGAAACCAGGTAACATGCGCAGACATAGACCAAAAAAAGATAGACCGGATCAACAGCGGAAAATCCCCGATATTCGAAGAAGGCCTCGAAGACATGCTCAAAGACTCCCTCGAAAAAGGCAACATCAAAGCCACAACAAATATAGAGCAAGCAGTCACGCAAACAGACCTGACATTCATCGCAGTCGGCACACCTTCAAACGAAGACGGCTCAATAAACCTGAAATACATAGAAACAGTATCAAAAGACATAGGAAACATCCTCAAAAACAAAGAATCATATCATCTCATAATCGTCAAATCAACAGTAGTGCCGGGCACAACAGAAGATGTGGTAGGAACAATCATAGAACAAACCTCAGGAAAAAAAAGAGGCACTGACTTCGGCCTCGCCATGTCACCGGAATTCCTGAGAGAAGGAAAAGCAATGCACGACTACCTCAACCCCGACAGGGTCGTCATAGGCGCACACGACAAAAAATCAGCAGACATCCTCCTCGAGCTAAACAAGCCCCTCACAGGCAACATAATAACAACAGACATAAAAACAGCAGAAATGATAAAATACACATCAAACGCCTTCCTCGCAACAAAAATCTCATTCACAAACGAGATAGGCAACATCTGCAAAAAACTCAACATCGACGTCTACGACGTCATGAAAGGCGTAGGCGCAGACTTCCGCATATCCGGATACTTCCTGAACGCAGGCTGCGGCTTCGGCGGCTCATGCTTCCCAAAAGACGTAAAGGCCCTCATCGCAAAATCAAAACAACTAGGCTACACCCCGGCTCTCCTCGAAAGCGCAATAACAGTAAACAAAAACCAGCCAAAAAAAATGATTGAACTTGCAAAAAAACACTTGGGCGAACTAAAAGACAAAAAAATAACCCTCCTCGGCCTCGCATTCAAGCCCGGCACAGACGACATAAGAGAAGCCCCCTCAATAACAATAATCGAAGACCTCCTGAAAGCAGGCGCAAAAATAACCGTCTACGACCCCGAGGCACAGGACAACATAAAAGCCATATTCAAAGACAAAATCACCTGCGCAGAGACTTTAGAAGAAGCAATAGCATCATCAGGCACAATAATGCTCCTGACAGAATGGGATGAATTCAGGGACGAAACCCTCTATGAAGGAAAACTGGTAATAGACGGAAGAAAAACCCTGGACAAAAAAACACAACACAACTACGAAGGCATCTGCTGGTAAAAGCGCAAAACAGCGCAATCAACTCCTTCTTTTCACATGAAGAACAAGACGAAATATCAACAAACAGACAAAATAAGGTTACAATCGTAACTAAACATTAGATACAAATGAATCTAAACATTTATATATTTTTAGTTACAAATGTATCAATATTCAGGAACTAAAGAATATTCTAAAGAGCATGGGTGTTGACTATGAATAATAAGGATTTGGCTGCTTACTCCATGGACTATGCCTCTTTTTTACTCAATAATCTGCCTGAGAAACAGGCCTCTTGTATAACCCAAATTATATTGTTTGGAAGCGTGGCTAGAGGCGACTTTGATGAGTCTTCAGACATTGACATATTCATAGATATTACGGACCAGAAACTTGAAAAAGCAATAAATCATTTAACAGAAGAATTTTTCAAATCAGTCAAATTCAAAGAATACTGGAAACTGATAGGGATTGAGAAGAAAATCAAACCAATCGTCGGCAAACTTAGTGAATGGAAAGATCTCAGAGAAAGTCTGGTTGTCAACGGAATAACAATATATGGAAAATATAAACAACTTCCAAAAAAAACAAGACATATGATGCTTTTTCAGTGGGGCAGCATTCAA